>JBAVAA010000247.1:0-6188 GCA_049585515.1 Terriglobales bacterium
GGCTTGATCAGCAACGCACTTGCCCGGGCATTAAACGACAGACTGCAGGTTACGTCAGGTGACGACACTTTGAGGGTGTTGCCGGACGCGTCGATCGAAAACACGGTCTTGTCTTGTTTTATTGGCCTTGCATTTTTGGCGTCTTCCATGACCTGGGCGAGATTGTCGTTATCGATTACGGTATGGGCGGGCAGGGTGCGAACCGGCGCCGGATGAGCAGCGTCCGATTGGGGTTGAGCCTGGGCTTGGTCTTGATCTTGGGCCTTGCTTTTACGGATCTTGCGGGCCAGGTCGCCAAGGGACGGAGCGTCATCTTGGGCAGATGCGGTTTGCGCAAACGCTGTGGATGGTGCGAGGAGCGCGGCGAGCAGCACGGCGGGCGCGACTAATCGCACGATGGGGATATTGGATCGCATGATTTCGGTTGCTGAGAGGCATGTGCACAGTCAGCGAGTCCACATAGAGAGTTTAGGCGAGACGGGCAGGAAAAGAAGTTACCGAAGGTACACGGTAGTGCTAGCACTTCCGCGGATTAGGACTCGAGGGAGCGAAGTGGGAGTGAAGTGGGAGTGAAGGGGCATGGGCGCGCTCAGATCGAAGCGACGCGCAACGGGGCGCGCCCATGCCCTCCTATTAAAACGCGATTACAGCAGGCCAGAGGTACGAAAACGGGCGATCGGATCGGTTACCGCCATTGGTTGACGCTTAAAAACCCAGCGCGCCACCGCAATGCCCAAGGCCGCATAACACAGATGCCAGATTTTCATAGAATCGCTCCCCACGGCGGACCTTTACGGGGAGAGAGACTGACGAAGGTCCCGTCGTGCAGTCACATTAACCCCACTCTATCGGCAGGTCTAGTCCACGAAGGTGCCATAAATTCGGGCAAAGGTACGTGTGGGTAACGCGGGCGGGTAACTGGCGACGCAGGTCAGAGGTCAGAGTTAGATTGCAGAAGTGTCTTGGCTTTTCGAAACCTCCCTCTACGGTGGCAAGATCCTAACCTCTTCAATCTGACCTCTAACCTCTAACCTTGCGTTCCCTCGATCCAGCCGCCGCCAACTACTATGTCTCCATCATAGAAAACGGCGGCCTGGCCAGGAGTGATCGCGCGTTGCGGTTGATCGAAGGTGACCTGAATCTGGTCCACGCCGGCCCACTCAATCATGGCGGGTGCGGGCTGATGCTTGTGGCGGATCTTCACTGCCACACGCATAGGCTCGCGCAGTTCGGCGGTTGAAATCAGGTTTACGCGGTGCGCGCGGAGAGTGCGTGAGTAAAGTTCCTCGTCCTTGCCGACCACGACTTGCCGCGTATCATTTTTGATCTGAATGACATAGAGCGGAGAGCCGGTGGCTACGCCGAGTCCCTTGCGCTGGCCGACCGTGAAATTGTGCACACCGGCATGCTCGCCGATCACTTTGCCGTCGGTCGTTACCATTTCGCCGGCGATTTCATCGCGGCTTGGATTGTCTCCCTGCTCGCTCAGGTACGCTTCGAGAAAGCGCTTGTAATCACCGCCGGGGACAAAGCAGATTTCCTGCGAGTCGGGCTTTTCGGCGATCACGAGATTGTGCTGGCGAGCCAGTTCGCGAACCTCCGGCTTGGTCATCCCGCCTAGTGGAAATAGAGTGCGGCTCAATTGCTCCTGCGTGAGACCGAAGAGAAAATAAGTCTGATCTTTGGATTTGTCTGCGGGACGCTTCAATAGCCAGCGCTCGATCTGCTCGCCGAAAACGACTTGGGCGTAATGTCCGGTGGCAATCTTGTCGGCGCCAATCTGCTGAGCCACAATGAGAAGCTGGTCAAACTTCAATTGATTGTTGCAGAGGCTGCAGGGGATGGGTGTGCGTCCGGCAAGATACTCCTCGACAAACGGACGCACCACATCGCGCTCGAAACGGTCCTCGTGATTGACCACGTAATAGGGGATGCCGAGGGATTCGGCAACGCGGCGAGCGTCGTACACGTCGTCGATCGAGCAGCAGCGGCCTTGCACGGATTCGGGCATGCCTTCGTGTCCGGCTAGGCGGCGCTGGTTCCAGAGTTGCATGGTCAGGCCGATGACGTTGTGACCCTCCGCGCACAGCATGGCCGCAACGGTTGAGGAGTCGACTCCACCCGACATGGCTACGGCGATGGTTTCGGTAACGAGCATAAGATAGTTACAACTTGGGAAATAGCTTAAAGCTTCGCGCCCTTGCTTCGAGACACCTACGGTCGAGCGTTTGTTTGGTCGTTGGTTGCTCGCAGCCTGTGGCCGGATGCTTTGCCATACACCGGGGATAACTCTCGCAAATGCCCTACAGTCCCCCGGACTAAGCCCCATGCGAAATCTACATCCTCGGCCGTATTTTGCTTGCCCAGACTGAAGCGAATGCTGGCTTTCGCGCGATCCCGGCTCAGTCCCATCGCGGTCAGCACGTGCGATGGTTCGATCGCCCCGGACGAGCAGGCGGCTCCGGTCGAGACTGCCAGTCCCTTCAAGTCAAGCGCGATAACCAGCGCCTCACCGTCGATGCCATCGAAATAAATGTTGGTTGTATTGGGGACGCGTGGTGCGCCTTCGCCGTTCATGCCGGTGGCTTCGATTTCGAGCAGTTCTTTCTCCAGGCGGTCCCGCGCTGCAGCCATCTTTATATTGTCGCCGCGTTCGAAGCCAGTGATCGCCATCTCGGCTGCCTTCCCTAATCCCACAATACCGGGGACGTTCTCCGTGCCGGCGCGGCGCGAGCGTTCATGGCTCCCGCCCTGAAGCATAGCCTGAAGCTGAGTTCCCTTGCGCACGTAGAGCGCGCCCACTCCCTGCGGCCCGTGCAGTTTGTGGCCGGAGATAGTCAGCAAGTCGCATCCGATCTCATTTACGTTGACCGGAATCTTTCCTGCTGCCTGCACGGCGTCGGTATGAAAATACACGTCGGCTTCCGCGGCAATCTTTCCGATTTCCGCAACGGACTGTACCACGCCCGTTTCGTTGTTGGCGAACATGGTGGTGATCAGTTTCGTATTCGGCCGGATCGCACGCTTTACATCGGCTGGATCGACCATTCCGCGGCCATCGACGGGAATGTATGTGACTTCGCATCCTGTTGCCTGAAGATGCTTGCAGGTGTTGAGTACGGCGTGATGTTCGATGGTCGAGGTGACGACGTGGTCGCCCGACCGCACTAATCCAAAAACAGCCAGATTGTCGGCTTCCGTGCCGCCGCTAGTAAAGACGATCTCGGAGGCGCGGCAGCCCAGCAGCGCAGCCACGGATTCACGCGCTCGCTCGACGGCCGCCCGGGTCTCCTGCCCGTGATGGTGGATGGAGGAGGCGTTGCCGAAGCGCTCGCCGAAGTATGGGCGCATGGCCTCCATGACCTCAGGAAGTACAGGAGTGGTCGCGTTATTATCGAGATATACCCTGCGAATCATGCTGTTTCTATTGTACTGGTGCGGAAGGCAGAATCAGATTCGGTTTCGGGAGAAATAGGGAAGGCTGAAGGGACTACGGATCACTCCGGCCAGAGCGAGGCGGCCGTCTTGCTCAGAATCTGCTGGCGCATCTCCTCGCTTATGGGCAGACCCTTGAATTCCTCGAGATTGCGCCCAACTTCGGCGACTCCTGGGCTTGGCCAATCCGTGCCAAACAGTGTCTTGTGCGCGATCTCATGCAGCCGGGGAAAATACTTTAGCAATGCTTTTGGCGGAATGCCGCTGATGTCCAGATAGACGTTGGGATGACGGCGGAGAAGGAAAAAGGCGGTGTCCATCCAGAGCGGGCGGCCGCCATGGGCCAGCACGATCTTGAGCTTGGGGAAATCCACCGCCACGTCATCCAGATAGATGGGGTCGCCATATTTGTTGCGCGCGCCGGGGAAAACCGAGGTTCCGGTGTGGAACATGACGGGGATTCCGTTCGCCTCGGCCGCCCGATAGATGATTTCCAGTTCCTTTACTCCATGCAAGTAATCGTTCGGAAACAGGAGTTGATGGGGCGGGTGAATCTTAATCATGCGCAGGCCCAGGCGCAGGATGGCCTCGACATCGGCCATGATGTTGGTAGTGTGCCGCGGATGCAAACTGCCGCAGGAGAGCAGGCGTTTGGGATCGTAATTTGCGTAGTCGGCAACCCACTGGTTGACGGAGGAAGTGAAGCCGATGACTTCTGGCGCAACATAGTTGATCAGGGCGGCGCGGCCTACGCCGCAAGTGTCGAGATACTTAAGGAAGGCTTTGGGGGAGCGGCAATATTCGGCGATCTCATCGAAATTAGCGCGCTTGCCCTTGATCAGTTCAAGCGCCTGCGGCTTGAAGTATTCGAGCGGCGCGATGTGGATGTGGCAGTCGGTGATCAAACTCGCTCCGGGCTTCTAGCTGCAGGCTCTTGGCGATTAGAGATTGCTTGTCATAAGCCAGGAGCTAGGAGCCAGAAGCTTCTTTTAATACAACGGTACTTTCGGATCGACTGTCCGCGCCCAGCCGTCGATGCCGCCGCGCATGGATTGAACCTTCTCGTATCCCTGTTGGCGGAGCCAGTTGGTAACCGACAATGAGCGCACTCCGTGATGGCACATGACAACGATGTAATCATCGGGATCGAGTTCCTGGTGAGCGCGCGTCGGGATGTCGCCCATGGGAATATGCTTTGCACCTTCGATTCGGGAGGCTTCGCATTCCCAGGGCTCGCGAACATCGAGCAGCGTAAATGCTTCGCCGCTCTTCTGCAGCGACTTAACCTAGCCGGGAGAGATTTCGAAATCCATAATTCGATCCTAAGTTCGATCCTAAACGCGATTCCCTTGCGAATCTGACGGTCCGCGCAAGGTGGTCAGACTTGCGAGCGCGGCCAACGCCCAGAGTACACCAGTACCGATGCGAGCGGTGCGTACGCTGGCGGAAGGAGCGTTGTGCCACAGAGTCAGCGCGCAACCGACCACAAAATTGAGCAGCAGCAGTCCAAAAAAAGACGTTCTCGCAGACAGCGCGTGTCGAGCGCCATTGCGGCCAGCAAGAGGATCCAGATGATATAGGTCGAGGCAGTCCAGAGATCGTGAGGCCATTCATATTCGCTGTGCGTGACGCGGATAAGCGAGAGCCATGCAAAGTACCCGCAACTGAGAAAACCGACTGCACCCCAAAGCGGAGTGCCGCACATCAGATGATCGGAGCGGCTGGGCTGCTTTCCGCCATTCTTCGTGTCGCTCTTCGTTTCGTTCTTTGTCTCGTTCTTCGTAGTTCCGCTTCCGGCCGACACGTTCTCTATTTGCCTGTCCATTTTGGTTCGCGTTTTTCGAGGAAAGCAATGATACCTTCGCGCGCGTCGGCGGTCGAGACTAGTTCCTCGAGGTAAATTTTTTCCGCCCGTGCCAAGCCTTTGTCGAAGTGAATCGCGTCCCAGGCGTAGAGGGCACGTTTGGCATGGGAGAGCGCGATCGGACTCAGTTGGCGGAGCTCATCCAGCGTTTTCTGAAGCACTGCTTCCAGTTCCTCGGCGCGGGCGGAGCGATTGGCCAGGCCAATGGCGACCGCTTCATCTCCCGAGAACTGGCGTCCGCTGAGGATGAGTTCGGCGGCGCGCTTCTGGCCGACCAATGCGGGCAGGGCGACCGCGGCCACCGGCGGGAAGCAGCCGAGCGTGATCTCTGGAAATCCCCAGGTGGCATCGCGCGCCGTGTAAACCATGTCGCAGACGGCGGCGAGTTCAGCTCCTCCGCCCAGGCAAGCGCCGCGGACGGCGGCGATCGTCACTTTGCGTGAAGCGACTATCGCCCGTATCACGGAATGAAAATTCGCTAGCATTTCGTGAATCTGCTCGGGGAGGTGGGCTTTGATGTCTACTCCGGCCGAGAACGCCCGCGCGTCGCCTTCGAACACGATGACCGAGATGTCGGGACGCGACTCGAGCTCCGTGAGAGTTTGATGAAGTTCATGCGCCATGCGCAGGTCGATGACGTTCAGAGGCGGGTTGTTCAGGACAACTCGCGCTATCGGCGCGCTGACCTCAACATTGAGCCGGATTGCGGAAGCAGTCTCCATATTCGTTGCGGAGCTTCGCTCCGCTGGATAGCCGAGAGCGGCTGTCTCTACGCCAGTTTACCTAGATATTGATTGCCGATTTGCGCGGCTCGCCTATGGTTGACAGCGGGTCGCGCGCGCCTTCTTTTTCTTTGATCCACTTCTTTTCGTTGCGGATGATGTCGAGC
>JBAVAA010000248.1:0-3942 GCA_049585515.1 Terriglobales bacterium
GGTTCAAGCTGAAGGGTATTGGCGCTACTGCCGCCGGCGCAAAAGGATAAGGCTGGAAAAGTTGCGCACCGAGTCGATAATACGGGAAAGCGGATGCTGCGTCTGCAACATCGCCATTGCCCAGATCGTAGAAAATGCCCCATCCCCCACGCAGGACCATTTCGTGTCCAGGAGTTTGCTTGAGGTTGTATGCCACACCGACGCGCGGGGCAAGATCATTGTGAG
Source organism: Terriglobales bacterium (assembly GCA_049585515.1). Lineage (GTDB taxonomy): Bacteria > Acidobacteriota > Terriglobia > Terriglobales > Acidobacteriaceae > Acidiflorens. The sequence continues at coordinate 226 of JBAVAA010000248.1, forward strand.
TTGATTGATAGAAAGGAGTACCCGCTGGCGCCAAGGTCAGGTTGGAATTGTACGGGTCGACAAAGGTTCGCAACTGCACACCATCCTGGCCAGTGGGCGCGGGATTGAACTCCCATCTCAGGCCATAGGTCAAGGTAAGCCTGGGCATAACGGCCCACGTGTCCTGTGCATAGAGAGAATAGTTATTGTAGAGTACGGGCACGCTCTGATCCGACACTACCACCGCCTCAAGCGCGGTTTGCGATAGCAAATAGGTCGTGGGCAGGAAAGGGCACGAAGCGACACCGCAGAAAACCGGAAGCTGGATATAGTCCGGCGGACGACTCAGCGGGGTCAGTCTTCGGTAATCCACTCCGAACTTGAGCGCGTGCTTCCCGGCTACGACCGAGAAGTTGTCCACAAAATTCAATTGACGTTGGATATTTGCGGAAACGCGCCCGAAGTCGGCAATACCGATGCCGATCACGTTCAGTTCGTATCCGACCGCAGACGGATCAGCGGTGACACCCTCCGATGGGGGTATGAGTTGAGCGTAAGTTGGTGCAACGGCACCACCGAAGTTCGTCAGCAAGGAGGAGCCAAAGATATTGTTTCGTGTGTAGTTAAACAGGAATTCGTTGGCCACATGAGTCCCAAACGTGGTCGTCACTCCCGCAGTTCCCGTTTGTGTCCTGTCCTGGTTCCGGCCAATATAGTTGAGAGGATCACCGAACCCGGGTGTCCCACTTCCCTGACCTGAGCCCGAGGAAGGCGCGTAATTGTAGCGAGCAAAAAGCATCCAGTTTTTCTTGAGACTGTGATCGATCCGAAGGCTGTATGCGTTCAAAGTAGATGGGTTCGACACGGTGGCATTGGCTGGTGCAATCCCCGCTGCCACCTCCGAAGGAGTGCCAGCCGCGGTCGGTACTGGGAACAGATCCACAAGTGGCTGGACGGATGTCCCGGCAGCGGCAGCCCTACTGGCAAGATCCGGCACGAGCGACTGTAGCGTGGAGGGCTGCCGCAGTCGCGATCCTTCGTAGGAAAAGAAGAAAAATGTCTTATCCTTGAAGATTGGCCCTCCGACTACCCCACCAAAATCGTTCTGCCGCTCTTTCGGCTTCGGCAGTGCGGGAGTGTTTGTGTATCCATTGAACCAGTTGCCGGCGTCGAGAACATCATTGCGGAAATATTCAAACAGCGTTCCGTGAAGTTGGTTCGTGCCCGAGCGCGTCACGATCGAGATCTGGGCTCCCGGGGTCCGGCCGTATTCCGGCGCAAATGTGGACGTCTGAATGCGGAACTCCTGCACTGCGTCGACCGAAACAAGGTTGCTGGTCGTGCCCGTGACGCTAAAGCCCGGCAGCGTCCCGCCCATTTCCCGTACATTCACGGTTGAGACCGCCGCCGCGTTGGCACTCACCCCGTCCACGCTGTAGTAGTTCGAATCGGCTCGCTGTCCATTAACGCTGAACTGCCCTTCATCGCCAAACGCCGGCGCCGTCGCCACCACTCCTGGCGTCAGACTCACCAAATTCTGCAGAGTCCTTCCATTCAGCGGGATGTTGCTTACGAATTCGCGGTCAACCACGGTGCTGACCGCGGGAGAGATTTGCAATTCCTCGGCATTTCCCGTAACTGTCACCGTCTCGTTGGCCGAACCGATCTCCATTGCGAAGTTGAATTCCTTCACATCCTGAACGTTGAGGGTGACACCGGCCCGCTCCACTCGACGGAAGCCCTTCGCCGTAACCGAAATGGTGTAGCGTCCCGGAGGGAGCGCCGGCAGATCGTAGCGGCCGTCGGAATTCGTGACCGTCGTCGAGACGACTTCGGTTTCGATGTTTTTCATCTCGATTTGAGCGCCAACCACTTTTGCCCTTGAAGGGTCGACGACTGTTCCCGAGATCGTGGCCGAACTGCTTTGTGCGGCCAGGGGAAGATTAAAGAAGAGACAAGGTAGACCGAGCAGGACAAGTTCCAGTATGAGGCCCCGACGTCTGTCCATCACCCATTGGATCAAGTTGAACTGGCGGTCAAGCGCTTTAACGTTTTGTGTTGTGGAAGATAAGGCTCCGGTATACTCGGGTCGCATTGCGGTCTCCTTAGCAGACGCTAATTTTGATCTGGCACACACTCGGCGCCCGCCACCTTGCGAAAACCGATTACTATATGTTAATAGGTAAGATTGTCAAGAAAATTCCAAAGGATATTTGGACCGCCCCAAGCTCAAAATAATGACATTTATATTCATATATTTGACGACAGCTCCACTCCTCCTGCTCAGAGCCGGGGGTCACTCTCTATTTTCCTTATTAGTCTATTTATCTATATCTTTAGATTGGTCGTGATAGAATCCTTCCGTTTCCCGATTGGTGAGAAGGGGATCTGCATGATCCGATGGTTCGTCGACAAATCCAGCAAGATTCCGCTTTACCTGCAACTGAAGGATCTGATCCAGTACTACATTTCAACTGGGGCGCTTCGCGAAAATCAGCAGCTGCCAACCGTCAGCGACCTGGCTCAGCAGGTTGGAATCACCTTTGAAACCGTCCGCAAGGCGTACAAGGAACTGGAGCGCGATGGCTTGATCGAGTCAACCCGCGGACGCGGGACGTTTGTCAGTGGCCACGGTCGTCCAAGAAACTCGCCGGTGTCCCGCAAGGATGCCGAAGCAGACTTGGCTCAATCTCTGAAATTGACACTGAGACACCTTATGGAGCAAGGGCTCGATTCCGCCAAACTAACCAGTTTGTTCCAGAAGATTTTGCGCGAAGCGATCTCGGAACAGCCTCGTCAGATCGTTATCTTTACCGAGTGCAATGAGCTTCAGGTCCGCACGATCTCCGAGACTCTGGGCGAGTCCCTTAACGTGGAGATTAAGCCAGTTCTGCTGGAAAAGCTTCAGGACGAGATCCGTCAGTTGTCGCAGCTTGCCATCGAGCCCGCCGCCGTTGTAACCACCGGATTCCATTTGAAAGAGGTGCGACAGTTGCTGAGCAAAACCCGGATCCCCGTCGACTTCGTAATCACCCGTATGTCCCCGCAGACCCGGCGAGCACTGGATGTGTTCGATAAGAAGGCGCGGTTCGGCTTCGTCTGTCGTGACGAGGAATCGGTGCCGCTCTACAAAGACCTGTTGAAGTCGGAGCTCGACCTGCGCTCAGATCTGTCCAGTTGCACGCTCGCCGAGCCTCGAGCCCTAAGGTCATTGCTCGCTTCCCTGGACGTGCTTCTGGTCTCCCCGCCGGTCTTTGAGGAGATCAAGAAGATTGCTCCGGCGAAGCTCAAGATATTCAACGTTTTCGACTGGATTGACCCACTGTCGCTCCAGGGAATCCGCGACCGATTGGCTCCGGCGCACACCGGGCTGCATCAAGGCAACTCTCATGCCTGAACAGACAACAATACCCTCACTTGATTATGCAATTGGCTCCGTGGAGCAAATCATGACTCCTGCTCTAGCCATCTATCTGGATGTCGTCGAGCAGAACGTCTCGATTACATTGCGCTTGCTGGGTGGCGATCCAAACCGTTGGCGACCGCACGTAAAGACTTCGAAGCTCCTGGTGACAATGAAGCTGTTGGTCGACGCCGGCGTGCGGAACTTCAAATGCGCGACTACTCTCGAGCTCATAACCGGTTGCGAGGCCGGAGCGGCCGACGTTCTTGTCGCTTTTCCATGTGTAGGAGTGCGCGCCGATCGTGTGCAGGAAATCGCCCGGCTGTTTCCTTATG
>JBAVAA010000249.1:0-15948 GCA_049585515.1 Terriglobales bacterium
GTACAAAACCATAACGTTACTATCTTGATAACAAACATGAAATCACCGCGATTACCTCCATCCGATTTCGGCTGTTACTGAGAGCTGACAACTGACAACTAAAAATTAAAACCTCTTCCGAAGAAACTCCATAAGGACATAACCAATCACCGCCGCGACCATGGCAATTTCAAAATTAGCGGCGGTAAAAACATCTTCGATCGCCCAGGTTAAGCCATGCTTCCGTCCCATCCCTGAGCGCTCGAATTCTCCCATCAGCAAATTGGAATAAAACAGGAAGACGATGAAACCTGCTTCGATCAACGCTCTCCAGACATTTTTCTTCATTGCCGAATCGATCCAAAAAATTGAGACCGCGAACTGAAACTGAGCGCCAGGGACTAAGAACTGAGAACCGAGAACTGAGAACTGGTTTTAGCTATCCCATCAGCAATCCGCCATTAACATTCAGCACATGACCAGTAATGTACGACGCTTCATCGGACGCCAGAAACCGCACCGCACTCGCCACTTCCTCCGGAGAGCCAACGCGCCCCAGCGGAATATTTTTTATCGCGCTCTGTTTGAATTCTTCGCTCAGCGCCGCTGTCATGCTGGTCTCGATGAATCCTGGAGCGACCGCATTGCAAGTGATGCTGCGCGAAGCCACCTCGCGCGCGATGGCCATGGTCAGCCCGATCAGTCCGGCTTTCGAAGCGGAGTAGTTGGCTTGGCCCGCTTGACCCATCTGCCCGAAGACGCTGGTGATGTTAATGATTCTCCCCCAGCGCTGCTTCAGCATCGAGCTGATCACCTGCTGAATGCACAGATACGCGGAGGTAAGATTCGTGTTCAGCACCGCGTCCCAATCGGCGCGCTTCATGCGCATGACCAACTGGTCGCGAGTGATGCCCGCATTATTGACCAGGATATCGATCTTGCCGAACTGCGCCAGCGCCGACTTGATGGTGGATTTCACCTGCTCTTCGTCGCCCACATCCATGACGAACGCCGCGGCTTTGCCTCCAGTGGCTGCGATCTCGTTTACGAGCTCGTCCAGCTTCTCCCGATTGCGCGCAGCAGCCGCGACGGTCGCGCCTTCGCGCGCCAGAGCCTGCGCGCAGGCTCGGCCAATGCCTTGCGACGCTCCTGTAACTAGCGCGATTCGACCCTCTAATTTCATGCTCGCTCCTTCGGAAGCGAAGTCCGGAACTGAACTTGAGAACGAGGATTATAAACGTTGGACAGGAATGATGACGCGGATTCAAAGGACGTAACCCTAGCTCGCTTGCGTCGCGGCTCGCGCCAGCTTCGGTGGCGCCAGAATTTTTTCGATCTTCTCCACCAGCGTCTTGCTCGAATAGGGCTTCGCCAGAAAATACGTGCGCGAATCGGCCGCTTCTTTCTCGTACTCCGGATTGTCATAGCCCGATGTCACCAGCACTACAACATCCGGTGAGCGTTCTTGCAGATCGCGGCCTAGTTGCTCTCCCGATCGTCCCGGAAGCACCAGGTCGGTCATCACCAGATCGATCCGCCGCTTGCAGTCTTGATAAACTTTGGCCGCCTCTTGCGCATCGCTGGTGGAAAAGACCTCAAAACCAGCCTGCTCCAGAATGCTCGACGTCGCCTGCCGCACAAACGGTTCGTCCTCCACCAGCAGAATCGCACGCCGCAGCGGCCGGTCGGAATGGGAATGCGAAGGCGAAGGCGCGAATACGCGAGGCGGAAGACTCATACCAATTCCCCAATCGAAAACTCCTCATCAATACCACATTGTGGTCCCTCTGACGCGGCACCAAAGACCCTGCCGCTGAGGATATTGTTCGGAGTATTTTGGGCATCTACTTCGGAGCGCTTAGAATCGTCTGCCTGGGATCGAGCACGATCTTTCGCATATCGCTCGGCGCGGTCAGCCGAAATGTAGTCTCCGCGCCATCCGCAAGCACTTCGCCGAGAAAGACCAGCGCGCTTCCGGCGGTCGCGGCGTAAACGGGAACCGCAGTCACCAGGTCGTCAGGCACGTCCTTTTGTACGATCACGCCTGTAACCATAGTCACGCCGGCTTTCTCCGTCATGTGGACTTCGCGGGCAGCCAGTTCCGGGATCGCCGTTCCATTGATCCATCCCTCCAGGTACCAGTCCAGTTTGCGGCGATTCTCGTACCAGAGCGGTCTTGGCAGTTCCTCCTCGAAAACCCGCATCAGGTCTTCGGTGCTCATTCGCTTTCCCGCGTATCGCTCCCTGGCTTTGCGCAGCGCGCGGAAGAAAGGCTCGTCCGGATCCGCCCGCGGATTCGTCCGGCCTTTCCGGCGATGGTCGGCCATTTCGGAGTCGCGCAGCATCATCCGCAGCATGTGGAACAGCCACGTCCCTCGTTCGTAGCTGATCGCCTCATAGCCCTCGGGAAAATGCGACGACTCCAGGCGCGGGCCGAGCGTCACCGGACCCGCCTCGCGCAGCTTCTCACCATCTTTGTTCCCGCTCAGAAGATCGCGACGATACTGTTCCAGCACCTCGCGGAATTGCGACGGCTTCTGCTCTTCCAGCATCATCAGCGAAGCGTAGTTCGCCAGACCTTCAGCCAGCCACTGATCCCGATAACTCTTCCACAGCACCAGATCGCCCCACCACTGATGCGCCGTCTCGTGGACCAGGATCTGGCCGTCCAGATCGCGGGTTACGGGATCAAGGCGCAGGTCGGCCTGCTCCTGCGGACTCAGAAACGCAAAGCTCGACAGGAACACCAGCCCAGGCCATCCCTGGCTCAAACTCCCCGGCATCTGCGTGAGTGCAAGCGAGCCATACGGATATGGGCCGAACCACTGCGAGAAAGTGGCAATCGCCTTCGCGGCCTTGTCCGCCGCCGCCTGCACATCGCGCGCCGGCGACGGAAGAGGCGGAGTCACGATCATGGGCATCGATCTCGGCCCGGGAGCGGGAGGAAACGCTGGCTCGATCACCTCGGGGCGCGGCTGCGGAAACGATTTCTCTACGCCCTTGGTGCCGAATGCTTCCACCAGAATGTTGCCCGCCTTCGTCTCCGCTCGAACGTATTTCCCCAGGTTGAACCCAGCCACGGGAATCGGCCGCTCCGAGATCCACCGCGAAACTTTTTCCGCACCCGCATCACTGCTTGTATCCGTTTCCATGTCCGCGAGGTGTGAGACTTCTTTCCCCGTCGCCACCAGAGTCCAGTTGGCAGGATAGTGAAACTCCATTTCGAATTGCGCCGGACTCAACCCGAAATTCGGATACCAGGTGCCACGCTCGCCCACGTACAACAGTCCGCTTCCCGCATCCGACAGCACTTCGCCGGCATAGTGGAAGCGAAGCTTCAATTCCTCTCCGGCGGCAAGCGGGGCAGGAAACACCACCGCCACCAGATCGTTCCCCTTGCGCCGCAGTTGCGTCCCCTCAATCGCCGGGTTCTGGATAAAATCCACCGCGCGCCCGTCCGCCTCGACCGCATCGACCTTCAGATACCGCGAAAGTTCGAACAGCACCGTCCTCTCTCCTCCGCTGCGTGTTCGGAGACTCACCCCCGTGGACGCCCGCAGCATGGTTGGAGGCTGCACCGTTGCCCGGATCTGGAAGGCCGTGATCGACGCGTCATTAGTACTGGCATTGGCAGTGGTGGCAGGCGCGCGGCCCGCGGTGCTTGGGGGAAACGATGTCCAGATGTCGAAGAACATGATCCCGTCTTTCACCAGCGCCTGCCCGGCCCACAATGGCTCGGAGGCCGCGCCATCCCAGAACACCTCAAAGCCACCCAGTTTCTTGCCCAACAAATGAGCGTGCAGTAGTGGCGGAAACTTGCGCTCCGGTTCATTCCCACTGGGTGTCGGAAGAAGATGACTGAAGTCCAGCAGAAGGCGCAGGGCGTCGAATTCCGCGAGAGTGCGGCTGGTATCGCCGAAATTCTTCATGAATTCCGAGCTGTCCGCCACCGGGTTTAGAAACGGCCGCAGCGCCGCCGCCGTATCGTCGTTGAAGCGCAAATAGCCCGAGCTGAACTGCTCCTCCAGAATCGCCATCCCGGTAAACAGCGCCAGCGATCCACGCTCCACGCGGTTCGGAGGCCGCAGCCGCACCTCGCCCTCGCCCTCGAAGAACGCGCCCGTAATCCGCCCGCAAATGTCCTGGGTAAAGGCAAGCGTTCCATCTTCGAAATCGAGGTGAAGATTGGGACGGTCAATCGAGGCGTCCCGAACGCTATAGACGCGTTGGGGATCGAGGCCGACGCTACGGATGCGCGCGTACAGGCCGCTGGTAGTGGTGGGACAGTCGATGGACGACCCTGCAGCATGCGCCCAAGCCGTAGCGGGCGCGAAAAGCCACAACGCCAACCCAACCATTCTCCACGAACCTAGCCTTGCCTTCATAAGCGCCCAGCCAGTGGCGAGGAAGCGCAGCACTATCGTCACCTTACCGCCCCATCTACCCGTTGCTAGAATCAGCCGAATGCGGGTTCTCGTTCTCATTCTAGTGCTTCTCGCCGCGCTTCCCGCGCCCGGCGACGTCATTCATCTTAAGAATGGACGCACCATCTGGGCCGACCAGGTTCGCGAAAGTAAGGATAAAGACCGCGTGGAGTACGACCTCGGCGAAGACACTTACGCCATCCCGAAATCCTCGGTCGAGCGCATCGAAGCCGGAGGCGTTGCCCCCTCCCACGGCGCGACAACTAATCAGGCTCCCGACATCACTCCGCCTGCGCCTTCGTTCAACCATGAAGCCGATGTCGCCGAAAAAGTAATCCGCGACGGCAAGATCGATACCGATGCCTTGGCCAGCCTCGCACAAACCGGCAACCCAGAACTCGCTACCACCGCATATTTTCTTGCCGGCAAGCACGAGTCCGATCATGGCAACTTCCCGCAGGCCCGGCGCTATTACGAATCTGCGCTTCATTTTCAGCCGGACAATGCCGTTCTGCTCATCTACTACGCCGCCACGCTGATGCGCACCGGTCAAGCCGCGGAAGCTCTGCCCTACGCGCAGCACGCCGCCAATATAGCTCCCGATTCGCCCGACTCGCTCGCCATGCTGGGCTTTGTGCAATACGCCACCGATCATACGCCCGATGCCATTCGCTCCTGGAAAAAGTCGTTGGCGTTGCGTCCCGATGCCACGGTCAGCCAGTACCTGGCTCGCGCCGAGCGTGAATCCAGCGCCGAATCCGATTTTTCACAACGTGAAAGCAGTCATTTCAACCTCCACTTCGAAGGCAAAGATACTCCCGAAACCTTCCGCCGCGATCTGCTTGCCACGCTCGATTCCGAATACGACGACCTGGTGCGCGATCTGGGCTATTCGCCGCGCAACAACATCGCTGTCACTCTCTACGCGCAGCAAGCGTTTTTCGACGTGACCCGCGCCCCCTCCTGGAGCGGCGCCATCAACGATGGCAAGCTGCGCATCCCGATCAGCGGCGTCCAAAGCGTCACCCCCGATCTCGCGCGTGTGCTCAAGCACGAACTAACTCACTCTTTTGTTTCCCAGATGTCCGGTAACCGCTGCCCCACCTGGCTCAACGAAGGCGTCGCGCAACTGGAGGAGGGCAAGTCGTCCGCCTCCACTGGACACCAGTTGGCGCGGCTCTTCGCCGGCGGCAATGAGATTCCCTTCAACATGCTCGAAGGCAGCTTCATAAGCTTTTCCGCACCCGAAGCGAATGTGGCCTATGCCGAATCGTTGGCCGCGACGGAATACATTCGCGACACCTATGGCATGACCGAAATCGTGAGTATTCTGGGGCTTCTTTCGCGCGGCAGTTCGACCGAGGCGGCGCTACGCTCCACCGTTCATTCCGATTACCGGCAACTTCAAGACGAAATGACCCGCGCGCTGAGAGAGAAATTCGGAGAATAAACCAGTCCCAGTCCTGATTCTGGTTACCAGCCATTCGCTCGCACGGAGCAACTTACTTCAAGACGAATGAAGTTGATCGGCGCTATCGAAGCGTGTCTTCCGGTCCGGGCGTGTTCTTGGGTGCGGTGCGCAGAAACTTTATCAGTCCTTCGCCGGTGGCGTTGCCCGCTCGCTTCTTGAAAAACTCGGCTGCAGTTTCCACCACTCCAACTTTTTGGGCGACAGCTGCCGCAATCCATTGGTTTAGAGACACGCCGTCTTCCTTCGCAAGCCGTTGTGCAGCCTTCTTGATGGAAATGGGAAGCTTCAATGGATAGGTGGCTTTGCTCATAGTCTTACCTTCCTCAACAGGTCCGCCGGATGAAGCACAGATACTCTAAATCGCTCAGCAGGCCCGGCGAAATCTTTGACGTTGTACGTAACCAGCGCATCCGCCTTACCATTAATCGCAGCCTCGAGCACCATCTCGTCATTAGGGTCCCGCGACTGAGGCCGCCACTGAAAATGGACTTCGACTGGCTCAATTAGCGCGGCCAGCTCGGCGAGAAATCTGTCAATCGCATCCGGGGCTAAGCCATGAACCAGACGATGCTCCGGACGCTTCAAAACATCCTCATACTCCAGGAACAGAGGTGGGGTCGCCAAAGCCACCAGCCGTTGCTGGGCAACTAGCCGCAGAACCGCGTTTCCCGCTCCCAGCTGGGTGCGAAGCGCAGCGACCACAACTGAAGTATCGAGAACAATCCTCATTATACATCCTATAAGATGTCATATTCTATAGGATATTCCAATATCTATTTGTCGCCCAGTGTCAGTTCGAATTGCTGGATCCTGGGCGTAAAACTGCACATGGGAAAAAGCGCAGCGTGAGCTGACGCGCTCCGGCCGCAGGCTTTTTGCCCACCACTTCCCGCTCATTGCCCCTCCCGGGATTCTGTGCTAAGTTCCCCCGTCATGGCAGGCCTACTCTCCAAACTCCGCTTCGGCTCGACCACAGAAGAACTTCCCGAGATCCTTCAGGGAGAATCGCCCGCATTGCAAGGCGCCGACTTGGCGGTCGCTTATTTTTCCTCGCGCGCGGGAGGCGATCTTCATGATTTTCTGCGCGTCAGCCCGCAGCGCTTCCTTTTCGGATTGCTCGACGTGGCTGGCAAGCGTGAAACCGCGGGCGCAGTGCTGCAAGCCGCGCAGGCTTGTTTCCGCTCTTCGGGCGAAGAACTCTTCTCGGCCGCCGAACTGAACGAATCGGAGGCCATGATCGAACTTTCGCGCCGTCTGAATCTTGAGATCATGCGCGCTGCCGGCGGCGTCCGCAGCTGCCCCGCTTTCGCTGGATGCTACAACGAAGAGTTGGGCACAGTTTGCTACGTGAATGCAGGCCATACCCCAGGCCTGCTGCGCGACGAGTCGAATGTCGTCGAATTGCCCGCAACCGGCCTGCCGCTCGGACTGTTTTCTCTGGCGCCTACCGACGCCCGAATCGTCGGCCTCGGCCGCAAGGGCTCGCTGGCCGTAGTTTCCCGAGGGGTGGTGGAAGCGGAATCGAAGAATTCAGAATTTGGTCTAGAGGGAGTCAAAGGTGTCATGCAGACGGGGCCGTCCTCGGCGAAGGATCTCTCCAAGAGCATCCTGCAACGAGTGCAGGACTTCATGCACATGGCTCCGAAGCATAACGACGTGACCGCCCTGACGCTGACGCGCACAAATTAGTCGGAGATCAGTCCCGAGAAGCCGACTCCTGGAAGTCTGAACCATCACAACCTCACTCCGTGAGCGGAGTTAAGAGCAGAATTAGGAGCCTGTTTATCATGAGTCCGACAACCAAGACTGTGCTGCAGGCGATCTTCTGATTCGTCATTGGTCATATCAGTTGTGCCGTAATGCATCACATGCACCACTTCTCAAGGTAGTGAACACCGCCGGGCAATTTTCCGCGCAGGTTTGTAGCGCCGCCGTCCCGGCGGCTGTCCGGCGGGCGTCACGCCCGCCGAGCCGAGAGCAAGGACGCCCCGGGACAGCCGACAAGGACGCCGCCCTACTTATGCCCCGCCGAATTACAATCCAGCGCTGTTTGCGTAAACCTCTAAGCTCCGGCATAATAATGGCTTACCTTTATCTCGCCGGACTCTTCCGGACAAAGGATACCGAAGTCTGTGTTAATGATCCGACTAGCGCGTTTTGGTGCGCGCAAACAACCGTATTACCGTGTGGTGGTGATTGAGAAGGAACGGGCGCGCAACGGCCGTCCGGTGGAAGTGGTGGGGACTTATAATCCGCGCACCAATCCAGCCACTTTCGAGTTCAAGCGGGAGCGCGTTGAGCACTGGATTTCGAAAGGCGCCCAGTGTTCGGACCGCGTCCGGAAGCTGCTTGATCTGCCTGCGCCAGTTGCGGCGGTTTCAGTAGCCTAGAGCTTCAGTAGCCTGGAGTTTCAGTAGCCTGGAAGCGTTGATTCGTATCAGGGTATCGCTTTAGCGATACCGCAAGTTCCACGAATCAATACCCCTTTAGGGGCTGCGCGCCCGCGCCACAAGGAACTTGCCACACCAATACTTGCCAATTCCGGAGTAACGTCGGAGTAACGTCAATGATCGAACCCAGCGCCAACCCACGCGCGATGATCGAATATATCGCCAAAGCGATCGTCGAGTCCAAGGACGAGGTCTATATCGACGAGTACGAAGACGGCGACGAAACCGTCATCGAACTCGAAGTGGCCGAGGCCGATTTGGGCCGGATCATCGGTCGCTCCGGACGAGTCGCCCGCGCTTTGCGCAATGTGCTCGGCGCCGCCGGGACGAAGCTCGATAAACGTTACTCCCTCGAGATCATTGAGTAAGATCAATTTGTAGAAGAGCGCCGAGTAGAAAAGCGGTGAGTAGAACAGTATCGAGCAGGAGATCTGCGAATCGCGCCACCCGATGCTAGCGCCGAATGGATTACCTTGGCGGTCGTCATCAAGACGCAGGGACGGCGCGGAGAAGTAGCGGTCGAATTGCATACCGATGTTCCGAATCGCTTTCGGCAAGATATGCAGTTGTGGGCGCTCCGAAAAGACGGCGAGCGTCGCGGAGTCACGGTCGAGGATCTTTGGCCGCACAAGAGTTTTCTGGTTTTGAAGTTTCGAGGCATCGAGACGATTTCCGATGCCGAGCCGCTAATCGGCGCAGAACTGCAGCTTCCGGGCAGTGAACGCGCGAAGTTGGAGCCAGGCTGGACGTATCTGAGCGACCTGATCGGTTGCGTAGTATTCGATGGCCAGCGCGAGATCGGCAAGATCGAAGACGTGCATTTCGGTGCCGGAGAAGCGCCGTTGCTGGTGGTCGGTAGCGGCGCCAAGCTTCCCTACGAGATTCCCTTCGCTGAGGCGTATCTGGAGAAGCTGGATCTGGAGCGGAAGCAGGTGCGGATGAAGTTGCCGGAGGGCCTGCTGGAAGTGAATGCCAAGAAGAGCGATTGAGGAAGAGCGATCGAGTCATTGAATCATTCAGGGATTGAGTCATTTATTGAGTTGCTGGCTTACGTTTCGATGATTCAATGACTCAATGATTCAATGACTAAATGCCGGATCGACATTCTCACGATCTTCCCCGACTTCTTTCGCGGACCACTGGATTATGGAATTGTGCGCCGGGCGCGGGAAACAGGCCTGGTGGAAATCGGCATTCACGATCTGCGGGCTTTTACGAAAGACAAGCACCGCACCGTGGATGACCGCCCGTTCGGCGGCGGCGAGGGCATGGTCCTGAAGCCGGAACCGATCTTTGAATGTTTGGAGTCGTTCGGCGACGTGGCGTCGCGGGACGCTCGCTTGAGCCGTGGCGCAAAGCAGTCGGTAATTCTGCTTTCCGCCCAGGGACGCAGATTCGACCAGGCGCTCGCCGCGGAGCTTTCGTCGCTCGATCGAATCGTGCTGATCTGTGGACGCTACGAAGGCGTGGATGAGCGCATCAGCGACCATTTAGCTGATCGTGAAGTTTCGATCGGCGACTATGTGCTGAGCGGCGGCGAACTGGGCGCGGCGGTGATTGTCGATACGGTGACGCGGCTGATTCCGGGCGCGGTAGGCAACAGTGCCTCGACGCGGCAGGAGTCGTTCACAGAGGCGCGCCGCGAGTCGTTGGGGGGGCAGGCAGAGCCGGGCGGCGACGGCCCGAGTTCGACTTGCGTTTCGGGCGGATTGCTGGACTATCCGCATTACACGCGCCCCGCGGATTTTCGCGGCATGACGGTGCCGGAAGTGCTGGTCAATGGCAATCACGACCAGATTCGAAGCTGGCGCCGAAAGACGGCGCTGGCGAAAACACTGCGCAACCGTCCCGATCTGCTGGAGCGGGTTGCGCTGACCGCGGAAGACGAGGAATTGCTGAGTCAAATCAAGCTGAACCAGATCAAACTGGACCAGATCAAACTGGATCGGCGTTTAGCGACAGAGTTTGGCGACAAAGACGGGGCTAGCCCTGCTCTACGGAAGATTGAGCGTTAGGAAGGAAGCGATTATGCGAAATCCGATTATCGAAAAACTGTTGGCGAAATCACGCCGCACCGACATTCCGAAGTTTGGCCCCGGCGATACCGTCAAGGTATTGGTCAAGATCAGAGAAGGCGAAAAAGAACGCCTCCAGGCTTTCGAAGGCGTCGTCATTTCCCGGACGCGAGGGGCGCAACCGAGCTTCACGGTCCGCAAGATCAGCTTCGGCCAGGGGGTGGAGCGCATCTTTCCTATCGACTCCAAGGTCATCGACAAGATTGACGTCATTCGCTCCGCCAAAGTCCGCCGCGCCAAGCTTTACTACCTGCGCGGGCTCAAGGGCAAGGCTGCGCGACTGAAGGAAGTCGAACAGCAGTAAGCAGCGGGCTTGAATTCACTCGCTTGCGTTGTCATCCTGAGCGAAGCGAAGGACCCCTATTCCCTACACATTTTCGGACGGGTAGGGGCCCTTCGCTTCGCTCAGAATGAAAACTAGGATCTGATGCATCCGCTCTTGCTTCTCGTCACTTCTTCGGCGAAGATGCTGTTCAGCATCCGTGTCCAACTCCAAGCGAACGTCGAAATCTTCCACCGCGCATAAAATCTCCGCCTCGGCGGCGAAATTGCGCCTTCTCAAAAGGCTGCGCTGCACACTGAAGTTCGAAAAGCGGGCATGGGCCGCAGGTGCGAAGTACGTCGCTGGAGTCGATGAAGTTGGCCGCGGATCGCTGTTTGGCCCAGTCGTCGCAGCCGCGGTGATCCTCGATCCCGCATACCGCATTCGCGGGCTGCGCGATTCGAAGCTTCTTCCGGCGGAGCGCCGCGAAAAACTCGCGCTCCTTATCCGCGAGCATTCCATCGCCTGGGCAATTGCCGCGGTAGACTCCGCGCGCATCGATCAGATCAATATCTACCACGCTTCGCGCCTCGCCATGCTGTACGCAGTGCAGCAACTCGCGCCGGCCGCTAGCCATCTTCTGGTCGACGCGTTGAAGCTCGATTGCGAACTTCCCCAACAGCCGATCATTCACGGCGACGCGCTCTCCGCTTCCATCGCCGCCGCCTCCATTATCGCGAAGGTTGAACGGGACCGCATGATCGCCGCCTGGGACCCGTTCTTTCCCGTGTACGGCCTGGCATCGAACAAGGGATATTGCACCCCGCATCACCTCGCTGCGTTACGCGAGCACGGACCCTCGCCGCTGCACCGGCAGTCGTTCGCGCCGGTGTGGAACGCGCCCATCCCGCAAGAGGTCTTGGGCTTCATGCTGGAAGAGAGTGCTGAGGAGGACATTAGTGCTGACGAAGAGCTGGTCGCAACCGGTTCAGAGGGCTGAGCAACTCCATCCTGATAGATTTGTCATCCTGAGCGAAGCGAAGGACCTGCTGTCGCCTGCGTCGGCAAGAACCGGGTCCCGCCCTTCTCTCAGGATGCAAACTCGATTTATTTCGCCCGGTAAATCTCCGTCAGCAGATCTGGCTTCGCTTCATCCCGCACCAGATGCGGATACTTCTCTCCACCGTGATAATCGAGCTTTACTACGCGGAAGTAATCTGTGTTTTCGACGATCAGCTCAATCGGCGCCGGGCTGCTCTTGGCGGCGTGAATGGCATCATGCCAGGCATCCGTAGAAAAGCTGCGGCCGTTCACCGCAATAATCTTCATCCCCGGCCCGATCCCGGCTTGGGCGGCCATCATGCCCTCGACCGTATCATGAACCACGCCGTCGCTCCCGGCCATTAATCCCACCGAATAGTGCGCCCGGATCGACTTCTCGCTGCTGGATGCGCGATCCAGTTCCGATGGGTATTCGTCGTACACCAATTTCCATCCGCTTCCCTCGATTCCGCCGAGCGGGGCGCCGGGGCCGTGGTTCGAAAGACGCTCCGTCCAGAACCCGCGCCAGTCGTAGGGACTAATCTGATTCAGCGCGCCGGCAATGTCGTCAAAGGTGTAGGTTTTCACCATCGGCGGGCCACTGGGCGCGCCATAAAACAGTTTGCAGAAATCGTCCAAAGATTTCCTGCCCTTGCTTTGCTGGCGGATGATGACATCCACCCACAGCCAATTGAGCACGTCCTCTTCGTAATAATCGAGGCCGCGGCGATAGTCCGACCAGGCCCGCGGAGCGTCCTGCATAGCAGGAACACCGTCGGCCGTATCCTGCAAATTGCGCCAGACGCGGCCTGAACGGTGGTCCAGATCGGCCGCTATCTGCGCCAGTTCATCGCGAGCCAGCGAGGGCGTGCGCTCGCCGCTGCGCGCTGAAAGCATATCTCCCAAATAGGACGTCAGGCCCTCATACACCCACAGCAAATCGGTCTGCATGGGTTGTTCGTAGTCTGGCGTCGCCAGGTCCGCCGGACGCCGGTACTTGCCGTTCCACGAATGCACGTACTCGTGCGGCAGCAGACCGGCGGCGAGTTTCCGGTCGTTCTCCTCGATCAGCGAGCGCTCGTCGATCCGGCTGTCGTTCGATTCGTGATGCTCCAATCCGAAGTGCGCGACGTGATCGCTCAAGGTGAGCAGAAAGTGGTAATTGGTATAGTGCTGCGCCCCGAATAGAATGCCCGCCTGCTTCACCAGATTACGCCAGTGTTCCCAGACTTCTTCCGGAGCATCGAGGGCGGCGGTGCTGTCGGCCGCGAGATCAAGTTCCGCGGGAGGATTTTCGCCTGCGGGCGTCAGCGGCACGACTTTCAAGTATTCGCCGGTGAGCACCGGACCATCCACCAGCATGGTCAGGGAAACCGGCGCGAAATGAATTTCGCTGCCAACCTGTTCGGCGACATGCAGCGACGTGCCAAACTTCCATCCCGCGGGCAACCGGAGGCTCGCGCGGTAGGTAAGTTGATCGGAACCGTATCCGGCGGGATAGAGCAGAAGCGCGTTCCAGTTGACGATGTACAACTTTTCCGTCGCCGACATACCGGCACTGTAGCCGGGCTCAAACGATGCGGGCGAAGCATAGTCGAGATTCGCGACTACCTCGTTCTCGCCCGGCGGAACTTCGACGTGAAAAGTAAAACCGTCGAGCAGATCGCGCCGCCACGGCAATATCTTGCCGCTGGCGGAAAACTTCAAGCCCGTCAAATCCGTGATCGGGCCGGTAGGGCCGTGCTCGCCGGGAATCCACTTCGGATAGTAGAGGGTAAGCGTCCCGGGTTTTGCGGGAATGTGCAATTGTGCATGGAACATTTTGCGCGGCGCGTCCGAGGCATCCACCGAAAGAGTGACGGTCGGACCAGTCGCTCCCAAAGCTAGAAGTGACCACCACACAACAATTGCGAGAATCACAAAACGCCTGACTCCAGAACGCGAGCCTATTCCCATTACGCCTCCAGATTTCGATTCGCCTCACCGAGATGGTGTGGATGCTTGGTCTTGCCTCGTTGGGACGGGGCGAAGCCCCGTCGCCACACAACCAAATTTAGATAAAGCGAAACGTTACTATATCAGTCCGCAATCTACAGCGGCAGGGCGGCAATGACGATCGATCCCCATACTCAGGCCATACTCTGGCCACATTCAGGCCGCGCTCTCCGCCTGTTATCATCTCCGACGTGCCTGCGCGCGGGAAATTGATCACTTTCGAAGGCCTCGATGGCAGCGGAAAGAGCACGCAAATTGAGAAGTTGGCGCGTTCCTTGCGTGCGCACGGCGTCGCTGTAACCGTGACCCGCGAACCGGGCGGCACCACCGCCGGCGAAAAAATCCGCGACGTGCTGCTGCACTCCGCCACCTCGGGTCTCGCACCGCTGGCGGAAATGGCCCTCATGTTTGCTTCCCGCGCCCAGCACATCCACGAAGTCATTTTGCCCGCGTTGGCCGAAGGACGCATCGTGCTCTGCGATCGTTTCACCGATTCAACCGAGGCTTACCAGGGTGGAGGGCGCAAGCTGGGATCAAAGCCAGTGCTCCAGATGCACGAAGTGCTCTGCGGAAATCTGCAGCCTGATATCACTATCTTGCTGGACAACGAAGTGGCATTCAGCGTCGATAGAGCCCGACGCCGCAATCAAAAAAAAGGTGCGCGATCGGAAAAAAGCCCCGAAAGAGACGAGAACCGTTTCGAACAAGAAAGCCGGGCTTTTTTCGGCAGGGTCCGCCAGGCGTACCTGGCCATCGCAGCCCGCGAACCGCAGCGCGTGCAGGTCGTGGACGCTCGCGGCACGCCAGGTGAAACGCATGCGATGATTATGGAGTTGGTGCGGAAGAAACTGAAGATTTAGTGGAGGGACGGGCGTCTCGCCCATCCGAGTGTCAGGTGGCCGGGCGGGGATGACCGGCTCTCCATTGGCAGCACAAGTTTATGCCCTTTTCCGATTTCGCCGGCAATCCCGAGACGATCCACCGCATGCGCGAGATGCTGGCGCGCAAGCGTTTCCCGCACGCCGTAATTCTTTCCGGTACGCAGGGAGCGGGCAAGTACACGCTGGCTTTAATGCTCACCCGCGCCATGAACTGCCTGGAACCCGCGACTGATGGCGACGGCCTGCCCGATTTCTGCGGACTCTGTTCGAACTGCCTTCGAATCGCGCAATCCGCGGACCTCGATGCGCGCTTCGCCGAAGCCGTCGAGGCCCGCGAAAATCTGCGCGACACGGACAAAAAAGAAACCCGGCTCTTCGTCCAGACCCATCCCGACGTGCTCATCATCCCTCCCGATCCTCCGCAAATGATGATCAAAGTCGACCAGGTTCGGCATGTGATTGAGACCATCTACTACCGGCCCGCGGAGGCTCGCGAACGCGTGTACATCTTCACCAGTTCCGCCTTCATGAAAGAAGCCGCCAACTCGCTGCTAAAAGTTCTGGAGGAGCCGCCCGCGTTTGCCAGCATTTTTCTGCTCACTGAAAATCCCGGCGAATTGCTGCCCACGATTCGTTCGCGTTCCATGACCTTTCACTTGGGCGCGCTCCCGTTCGCCGAAATCGAAAGCCGGCTCGCCCAACTTCGTCCCGATTGGAACGCCCGGCAGCGCGCGCTGGCCGCCCGTCTCAGCGAAGGCGCTATCGGACGCGCTTTGTCCTTCGATCTCGAAAACTACACTGGCGCTCGGAGCCACGCTCTGATTATGCTGAAGTCCGCGCTCGCCGACGCCGATCATAGCGAGTTGTTTAAGACTACCGAGAGCTACCGGTCAGGCGCCGAAGGCCGCGAGAAAATCGCAAGCCTCCTGCGCACACTCTACTCGTTGCTTGAAGATCTGATGTTCCTGCAATCCGGAGCGCCGCAACTGGTCCGCAATACCGACATTCTCGGCGAACTCAAGAAGATGTCGGAATCCGCCGAGTTCGCCTGGGTGCAGCGCGCCGCTGAGGGCCTTGGCGAAGTGGAGCGCGGGTTGCGCCGCAACCTGCTGCGGTCGCTATCGCTCGACGCCTTCGCAACCGCTCTGGAACGCGTCTCGTAACTGGCCGTCTCCCGTAGAGACGGGGCTGGCCGCGTCTCATGCCGGGGACGAGCAGACGGGGCAAGCCCCGTCTCTACGGGGGGTTAATGGGTTTGCACCAAAGATACTGCGGAAATATTGTCATCCCCGGCCCGCTGTGATAACGTAACCCTCAGTTCACACCCTGGACCCACAATCTCAGGCTCGAGTTTTGTGGCATTTTTAGCC
>JBAVAA010000250.1:0-2799 GCA_049585515.1 Terriglobales bacterium
GCATCCTGACATTCCAAATATAAGACTCACGAAGGGCTGATTCGCCACTACGAACTGTCGAATTCCCAACAACACTCCGAGGACTCCGCAAGAAACAGCTAACACAAATGGGAATGTCTTTGTGTAGCCCACTAAGTCAAGCCGCGTGAGTCGCCGGATGGCTACCAGCTGCGATAGGTACCCAACGACCACTGCTGCAAGAGCCGCCATTTGTCCGCCCACAAGCCCGAAGTATCGTGCTGCGGTATAAATAGTTGCAACCATCAGCATCGCCATTATGAAGACACAGCGACGGTGAAGGTACGGGCGCCCGGTTGCATAGAAAACCATCGTGATCAGGTTGTTCGCCAAGTTAACAATCGCCACTAAGGCAGCGACCGTGAGGACCGACGAGGCTGCTGCATAGCGGGGACCATAGAGCAACGAAAGCAGGCTCCTGCTGCTAAAGATGATGAAGATGAGGGTAGGCATTGCAAATATCAGAAGAACAGATGTCACTCGTACAAGAATGCGGTTTATGCGAACGGAATCCTCCTGTATCCTGGCAAAGCTTGGCATCAGGGTTTGACTCAGGACGCCTATGATGAACGATGTTGGAACTTGGATCAGATAGACAGCCATGGTATAGACGCCCAATTCAGCCGCAGGATAGAGCTTACCCAACACAAAAATATCGGCCCGAGAAAAGATGAAATTCAGGAACGAAAGACCAAACACTCCCTTCGAAAAGTGAAGCAAATCGCTGAGGGGCTCCGTATCGAGCTGCAACCTAGGCCGAAATGGACACAAAACATAAGAGATTATGCAACGTACACCACTCTCAGCGGCATTTCCGAGCGCAAGGGCCCAAACGTTCCTAACAAAGAAAGCCAGAGCGACCACGATCAAAGTACCGCAAACCCCGCTTCCAGATTGAATAATGCTCCACTGTTTGAACTTCATCTCTTTTAGGGCGACATAGGCCCTTGAGCTTTGTGCCCCTTGGAACACAATACTTAACAGAGCGACGCGCATCAACGAAACGAATTCTGGATTTCCGTAGAATCTCGCGATCCAAGGAGCCGCTGAAAAGAGAAGGATGTAGATCCCCAGTCCCCGACAAAAAGCAAGCCACCAGGCCGAGTTCACGAACTTATCGTCATGTCCTTTGGGGTTTTGAATGATCGCTTCTTTGACACCGATTTCCGCGAGCATGTCCACAATAGCGCTCGACGAGTAGATGATTGCCATGACTCCAAAGGCTTCGGGAGCAAGCAGGCGGGTCAGCAACACGCTCCGTCCGAATCGGAACATTTGCTCGAAGGCGCCACTTAGGCCCAGCCACGTGCCGCCCCGGAACGCATGTCCCCTGAGGCTGCCGCCACCTTGCAATTTTTCCCTTAGAGTTCGAATGAAGAAGAAGGGGTTGGCATCAGATCGTTTGATTTCCACGATGTCTTACGGCTTTGACTATCAACGCGCAGCATCGAGATTGCAGGTTAAAGGTGGTGTTCGCGTTGGTTTGGGAAGTTTCGCGCCTTATTCGGAAAGCCGGGCGTCCTTACCTTTTGTATGTCTCTCTCAGCCCCGGTGAAAAGCGCACGGCAATCTGAAGGCTCGTAATGGCGCTAGGCATCCGGTTCGCGCAAGGTCTCCCCGCCACTCAAGGATGGATGAGCTCAATGCACTACGGCCGTAAGCCCAGTCGGCGGGGCCACCGAGCCCGACGCCGCGTACGCGCCCGCATCCCAAGCTGCTGTAGGAGGAGAACGATGCACACCGGCTTTATCCATATCGAGGGCAGCAATATTGAGCGTGGTTAGATTCGCGCCTATCCCAATGGCGGAAGAGCCCGAATTGAGTGTATAGCTTGCCGTTAAGTCGGGATTGCTGCTCAAACTATTGGTATCGAACCCATTACTTTGCCACGTAGCAAAGGCAATGAGTTTGCTGTCATTACTCGACATATTGGGTGCGGCACCGGAACCGGTGCGCAAGACGTTATGATCGGATGCTGCAACGTCGGGGGTTAGCACTTGATAGTCGTGAAGCGCGGTTGCAATATTGATGAAGATATTGTTATTCACGGTCAAAGCAGAGTGCGTTGGACCAGGTCCGGGGCCCGGGTCGCCCAACGTAATCGCTACGTTAGAGGCAGCGCTCGAAGCCACTAGGGTGTTGTTGTAAACCGAATCTGGCCCGTTAGGAGTATATAACCATATATATCCATAGCACGGGGTGGTCCCTGTATCCACCATCAGGTTGTTGAAGATAGTGCAGGCGGACATCAGTCCGCAGGCGATGTAGCCAGTAGGTGATCCGTTCCCTAAACTACCCGAGAAGGAATTGTTGTAAATCGAATATGTCTGATACGCTCCGCCCGTGACATCGTTGTACAAGATAATGCCGTCTGTATGGTAGGCGGAAGATGGGAATTGCCAATTTGTCCAGTTTGAAATGTTATTGTCGTGAATTACAACATTCGCTGCAGTGGATGCAGCATAATCAGCACCAATTGTTATAGCCCAGCCGTGATCGCTGATCGTGTTTCCGAATATGGCATCATTGCTGGCGTCGGCACCACTGTCGAAACTGATCAACACACCGGTACGCGCATTGCTTAGCGTGTTGTTGGATATCTGTGAGCCTGTGGAATGACCCGTGAGATAGACGTCCGCAGTGTTCAATCCACTCGTGTCGGTAGCCCCTGGGTTGCTTCCCTGATTCTGGTAGATGTTCTGAATTGTTAAGCTTGTGACGACAACATTTGTACATCCCGCAAAATAAAGGCCCTGACTGGCCCTGGAGTTGGCCAGTCCG
>JBAVAA010000251.1:0-2187 GCA_049585515.1 Terriglobales bacterium
GCACCACATCGGTCGCGTCTTTCAAGTCAGGCATCATCGCTTGCAGGAACAAGCGGTCGCGCTTGTTTCTGGCGAGGTGAATCACGTGGTAGATCACGGAAACAAGCAGCACAACCGCTGCTGTGCGATGCAGCGCGCCGCGGAATCCGAAAATGCCTTCGCCCAGCAATAGTGGACGCGTCCACCAGGCGTCGGGATACTTCAGCGCGAATCCGGTGACCACCAACGTCGGGAAGCTAACAATCACGCCCCAGTGCGCAATGCGGAAGCTGCGATTCATCCGCATTACTTTCTCGCCGGTTTCGTGCCTTGGTTGCCGCCGAATCAGCTTCGCCAGAAAGTCGAGCAGGTTATGCAGCACCATGAAGCCCAGCGTCGCCGGAATCAGAAACAGATAAGTCCAGCGAATCCACTCGACGACCGGATGATTCGGCCCAGTCTCGGTCCGCACGTGAATCGGACCAATGATGGACTTATCATTGACGACGCCCTTGTGACATTGTCCGCAGGTTTTCGGAAGATTGGCGGCGTTCACAGTCGAGCGCGGATCGCTCGAGCGAAGAATGGAATGCACGCCATGGCACGAAGCGCAATTGGCCGCAGTCACCTTCCCTTCCTTGAGGGCCAATCCGTGATAGCTGTCGGCGTAGGATGGCAAGCGATCCGCCGGCAGATTGTTGCGCAGCGCCAGTCGCGGATCGCCGTGGCAACGGCCGCAGGTCTCCTCAGAGACATTCTTGGCGTTCAAGGGTGAGGCCGGATTTTTCGGGTCAATGATCTGGTGCTCCCCGTGGCAGTCGACGCAAACGGGAGCATCGCGCACGCCGGCCTTGACCGCCGTGCCGTGGACACTCTCGTTGAATTCCCGCGCGATTTCCTTGTGGCATTGACCACAGGTCTGCGGCACTCTCCAGTGATTGACCCTGGAGCGCTCATCGGTTGCGGGATAGATGTCGTGACTGCCGTGGCAACTGGAGCAGGTTGCGGCATCCTTGCCCAGCGCGACGGCGCGCGCGTGAACGCTCTGCTTGTAGGAATCGACGGGATGCGCAACCGGTATCTGGTGCCGCGACAGGAAGCCCGCGTCGCTGTGACACTTTGCGCAGGTATCGGGAATGTTTTTGGGCGCAATGGCCGAGTCCGCTTCACTGGAGGCCTTCACGGCATGGATAGGACCGTGGCAGGAAACACATTTGGGTGCGTCAGGGTCGCCCTTCTTCGCGGCCTGCCCGTGAATGCTGGATGCGAGCGCGTTGACTTCCTCGGCGTGACATTCGGCGCACTTTCCGGGCATCAGCTTTTCGGTAGTGGTAAGTTCGTGGACACTGCCATGACACGAAGCGCAAGCCGATTCGCCCAGCATGGAATGGGCGCTGGCAGGGAAAGCTTTCGCTTCATCCGCATGGCAGGTTGCGCATTGCACTCTGGCGACTTTGGCCGGATGCGGGAATTCTTTGATGGAAGTGTGGCAATCCTTGCAGCCGAGAATTGCGTGGGCGCTGGCAGAATGCTTCGCGGGGTCAATAGAAATGCTTTTGCCGGCGTCGGACTTCATTCCCGGCGTGCCGTGGCATGCCAGACATTCCTGGTCCGCGGCGGATGATGCAACCGCTAAAGGTAAAATTAGAAATAAAAATAGTCCAACAAGTGCAACGCGAGTCGCGCGCATTTCAAACGCCCTTCTACCCAAGTTAAGCGCAATCCTGTCGATACAATTCCGATCTAGCGGTAAGCGAACAACACCGCATAAATGATCCACAGCACAATGCTGAATCCCACGGCCAACGCTGCCCAGGCGAAGGCTCGAATCGTGCGAGTTACTATTGGCGGATACGCCTCCTCCATGTGTTCTTCCAGTTGCCCGCTGGCGACCAGCGCTTCGTATTCTCTTGGCTTGTCGCGCTTCAATTCTTCCAGCGGCATACGGCCGGTGAAGACCGTGATGTCCATGGGAAACTTTTCGGGACGCAGATGAGTGTTAAAGAAATGGACGGTAAAGATGAAACCGGTCGCGAGCAGCGCTTCGTCACTGTGAATAATAGTCGCGACGTTTAGGAACGATCCCGGTATGAATCGGGTGAAGAACACCGGGAACCAGAGCGTCAGGCCGGTCGAACCGATGACCGCGATTCCCCAAAACACGGCGAAGTAGTCGAATTTCTCCCAGTACGTCCAGCGGCCATAGGC
>JBAVAA010000252.1:0-1540 GCA_049585515.1 Terriglobales bacterium
GCTGAGCGGCGATCTTCACTCTCTGATCGTCGGCGCGATGAAGGGAAGTTCCACTACATTTGAAGTGAACACTCCCAACGCCATCGGAGCTGTTCGCGGAACCGATTTTCAAATGCATACCGACAACAACGGTCGCCAGGGTTACCCGGATTGCTTTCAGTTCACTGACCTCAGCGTCCAGGACGGCACGGTGCAGTTCTGCAATACCGCGACTCCACCCGAATGTCGGGACATCACGGCCGGCAATCACTCCACGATCGCATGCGGCGGATTCGCCGGGGCGGGCGCGGGTGCCGGGGGCTTGGGCACGCTCGGTGCGACAGCACTGGGAGTAGGCCTCGCAGCCGGTGCCGGCGTGGGTATCGCGGCTGGAGCCGGAGCGTTTGGCGGCGGCAGCAGCGGGCCGACGTCACCAAAGAAATGAAGCCATTGCCCGATTGAGTCGCGTTTACGGCGCGCTGCCTGATACCCCTGCAGATGGCGCGACCGTAACCGGGACCGTCAGGGCCGGTCCTATCGGGCGCGAAGGCTGGCTCCCGATTTCAGCCGCAAGCGAAATCTCGAGCTCGTAGCGGCCGGACGCGTCTGGCGCAACCGCCGACGCATCGAGATCCATCGACTCTCCCGGAAAGACATCCAGGTGAAGCTCGCGCCGCGCTTCACTGTCTCCGACCACCTTTCCCTCACCCTTCCATTCCCATCCCAGACTGACCATTCCGTGTTCATCCGCTGAACGCCCTCCGAGCCACACGGCCCTGCCGGTATTGGTGGCGCGGATGGAAATATGGACGCGCGCTCCCGGCGCCGTATCGTGCGCTGGCGGATTCAGCACGTCCAGGCGGGCGTCGAGCAGGTCGGGAGAATTACGGCTTGTCGGACGATGACTCAGCGCGATACTCATCGAGTCGAGAGTCGATCGGAACGGATCAATTACCGGATTGTCGCTCCACAACCACAGTCGCTTGTCCGCATCGTTCAGTGCCCACTGATTCCATCCTCGATAGCTGATGAACGCGCCGGACGCGTTGGCGGTTATCGACCACGCGCAAAGCACTGCGAACGCAACCGCAAGTGCGCGGCGATTGCGCATTGAATCCGCGAGGGGAAACAGCGCGAACGCCATTATCGGCGTCAGATCTGCAAGAAGGCGCGGGCCGAACGACTCGCCGCCGGAAGCCTTGTGCCATTTCGCGACCATCACGATGCTCAAGATCGCGCCGATTCCCAGGTAGCGCAGCAGCACGTCGCCATTCCTGCGCCACGCCAGCCCCAATGCCGCGAATGACAGGATGAAGATCGGCGAATAGAAGAGCAGCCCGCGGCCAGGACTCAGCACCACTAGCGCCAGTCCTTTTGCGATTGAGGTCGTCCACAATCCGCTCGGTGCGACGGTCTGGCTGCCTACTGACGTCGGCTCCGTGAGAAATTGGATTCGCAACGGCGATCCGAAGTAGATGGCGCTGTACCAGAGTTGAAAAAGCAACGGCGCGATTGCGGCTGCGATGAACCTCCAGATCTCGCGGCGGTAGCTGACCAGGAC
>JBAVAA010000253.1:0-8572 GCA_049585515.1 Terriglobales bacterium
CCGACACCATTCAGAAAGAAGCAGCGCAGCATATTCCGTTCGACCTGGCGGACGTGAATCTCGATTACCAGATTCTGTCCGAAGATGCGGGCAGCCCGCTGATGGATGTGCTGCTGGTAGCTGTCAAGAAAGACAAGATTTTGAACTACACCAACGTACTCTCGATGGCGGGGAAGACTCCGGCTATTGTGGATATCGATGCGCTCGCCCTCCAGAACTGCTACGAATTCAACTACGAGCCTCCGGCGACGCAGGTGGTGGCGCTGCTCAACCTGGGTGCGAGCGTGATGAACATCAACATCGTAAAGGGGACGACGCCGCTGTTCCCGCGCGACGTTTCGGTGGGCGGACATCAGTACACCGATTCGCTGCAAAAAGAGTTGGATCTCAGCTTCGACGATGCGGAATCGCTGAAACTGGGGCGCAGAGTGGGCACGGTGCAGGATGACGCGAAGACGCCGATCCTGCAGCAGGTGACGGAAATTATCGTGCTCGAAATTCAGAAGACTTTCGACTTCTTCCGCGCCAGCGCCGCGGGGGAGCACATCGAGAAGATTTATCTGGCCGGGGGATCGGCCAAGGTGCCGGGCCTGGTGGAAGCGCTGCGCCAGGAGTTCTCCATGCCGGTCGAGTTGTTCAATCCGTTCCAGAAGGTGTTGGCTCCGATGGATGGCATCGGGGCGCAACTGGTCGAACAGAACGCCGGTCAGTTGGCAGTGGCCGTTGGTTTGGCCCTGAGGAGCTTTGAAAAGTTATGATCCGAATCAATCTGCTGGGTGCTCCAAAACCGAAAAACAAGAAAAGCATGTCCGTCAGCATGCCAAGCTTCGAGTTTGGCAACCTCGGCGGCCCCTTGGTCCAGGTGACGGCGGTCCTGCTGATTGCCGGCGCGATGAATTTCGTCTACTGGTACACGCTCGACCGGGAAAAGAAAACGCTCGAAGTCCAAATGCGGGTGGCGGAACAGAAGAACCGCGAACTAGCTGATATCAAGGCGCGGTATCTGGAACGGCAGCGGCAGGCCGAAGCCTATAAGCGGCGGGTGGATGTAATTGACCAGTTGCGCAACAACCAATCCGGCCCGGTCAACCTGCTCTCGATGATCGGGGATACGGTCAACAGCACCGAGGCAGTGTGGCTGAACAGCATGCAGGACCAGGGAGCGAGCGTGGCCATCGATGGCATGGCGCTGTCGAGCGATGCGGTCGCGAACCTGATTTCCAACCTGCAGAAGACAGGCTTCTTCAGCAACATCGAGATCAAGGAAAGCATTCAGGACGACTCGGTCAAGGACATGCAGGCTTTTCAGTTCACGCTGACCTGCGAAAAGGCGAAGTCGTAAAGGCGGAACCGACTATGAATCTTGGCGAATTATCAGGGGTAAAGCTGCTCGGAATCCTGCTGGTGGCGGCAGTGGTGATCACAGGCGGCCTCTACTACGCGGTTTACAAGACGCAGCGCGACCAAAACGACGCGGCGCGAGTCAAGCTGCAGGCCAAACTGCGCGAGAACGCGGAACTGGAAGCTTACCGGCCGAAACTGGCCGATATTGAGCGCCAGTTGGCGAGTTTGAAGCAGCAGCTTGAAATCGAGCGGCGCATCGTGCCTGATGAAAAAGAAGTGGACAACTTCATGCGCATGGTCAGCGGAGAAGCTCGCAAGTCGGGGGTGGAAATCCGCCGTTATACCTCGCGTCCGTATGTCACCAAAGACTTCTATACCGAGGTGCCGTTCGAGGTGGAGTTAGACGGTCCCTACTACTCGATGCTTGGGTTCTTCGACCGTCTGGGGAAGGTGGAGCGCATTGTGAACGTGTCGAACCTGCTGGTGGCTTCGACGCACGCCCCCGGTCCAGCGAAGCCGAAACATACTTACCAGTATGCGCCGAGCGAGAGTGTGGTTGCGACCTGTCTGACGACCACATATTTCAGCCACGACCTGGATCCGGCATCGCCGGCTGCCAGCAAATCCGGACCACCGGTGAAGAAGTAGGAGGGACCGAATGAAGACGAAGCCGACCGTGACGATTCTCGCGTGCGTACTGGCCGCGGGCTCGGCCTGGGCCCAAAGTCCCAGCGTGGTCCAGAACACGCGCAACACGATGAACGGGGTAAGTGCTAAGGCCACGGCCGCCTCAAACCAGGCGCTGGGGAATCCAACGCCCGTTTCTCATCCGGCGCCCGTGGGCTCGATCCATGCCGTGCCCAAGTCGAGTGCAGTCGCGATGACTCCGGCGACGGACGCGAGCAAGACGGGCGTGAAACACCGCCATGCGAGGAAAGGGATTGTGGCGGTCGCGGCCCCACACAAGGTTCAGCCGAAGCCGGAAGTGGTCACGAAAAGTACTACGCCGGTAGCGAGCAATACTCCGGCGGCAGAAGGCGAGGGCGAAGCGGAGCAGTCGATGGCCCCCGATACCAAGTACAACGCGAATGGCCGGCGTGATCCGTTTGTCAGTCCGGTGGTAAGCCACGCGGGCGGTTCGGGCTGTAGTACCGGCAAAAAGTGCCTGGAAATCGGAACCATCAACCTGCGCGGCGTGGTGCACGGAGAAAGTGGTTTCATCGCGGTCGTCAGCAACAGTTTGAATAAAGCTTACTTCCTGCGAGAAAACGACCCGGTGTTTAACGGATATGTGATGAGGATTACGGGCGACTCCATCGTTTTTCAGGAAACGCTGCAGGACCGGATGGGCAAGAGCTTTACACGGGAAGTAGTGAAGAAGATTACGGCTCCGGCAGTCTAGGTCGGGAGACAAGTAGATTTCGAGAGACGACTTTCGAGGAAACACATGGAGGCGAAAGCGCCTCGCATGGGGAGATAGGGAAATGCGAAAGCAACTGCTGGGCTGTTTGGTTCCGCTGCTGGCGATGGTAATGGTCGCGAGCGCGGCTGACATGACGGGCAAGGGGGTGGCGGCGAGCGCTGCGTTGCAGAAGCTCGAGGTCACGCACAGCCAGGACGGACTGCGAGTCGAGTTCAAGGCGACGATGGGCGTGCTTGCGCCCAGGTTGACCACGCTCGATTCTCCGGCGCGCATCGTCGTCGACCTTCCCAACACTGTGATGGCCACGGCGCAGAGCCACATCAGCGTCGGCCGTGACGGAGTGGAAGACGTCCGCATTGGGATGGACGGGCAAACCCCGCCGACCACGCGCGTCGTCGTCGATGTTGCCGCCAATTGCCTGCATGAACTGGTGGCGGCCCCGAACGGCGGCTTCGTGCTCGTAATCCATGATGCGGCACTGGCGCATCGCTCAGCGGCGCCCGCGGGAAAAGTCTCGGCCACGAACTCGTCTCCATCGGCCGCGAGCCCGGCACTGGAACGCGTTGCTAGCACGGCTCCGGCAGTCGCCACTCCGGCAATCACTACTCCGGCAGTCGCCGCTCCGGCATCCATGGCCGCGCCGGCTTCGGCTTCGGCGGGGAATCCCGAGAAGCCAACGGACTTTGCTTTCGTCGAACCCAAGTATTCGGTGAAGGACGACAAAGCTGATCAGCCTGCCGCGAAGGCGCAGGAAGCGGCGAACCGCTTTGCCGATAAGACGGCGGCGGAACTGGTCGCCACGAATGTCAATGCTGCGCTCGGGCAGGCTGGCGCGGCGCAACCGATTCAGCCGGCGGTGAATCTGGCCGCCGAGCAAAAGGCGCAACTGGAGCAGACCAAGCCGGCATCCAGCGGATCCAGGTATACCGGCGAGCCGATCTCGGTCAATCTCAAGGATGTGGATCTGAAGGATTTCTTCCGCCTGATTCACGAGATCAGCGGTCTGAACGTCGTGCTCGATCCCCAAGTTCACGGCAACCTGACGATTGTGCTGGACGATGTGCCGTGGGACCAGGCGCTGGACATCGTGCTCAAGAACAACGACCTGTCGCGCCAACTGGACGGCAATGTGCTGCGCATCGCCACCATCGAAACACTGCGGCATGAAGCGGAGAACCGGCGCGCGCAAATCGATGCCGAGGCACTGGCGGTCGATAAAGTCAGCATCACCCGCTTCCTCAGCTACGCCCATGCCAAGGACGTAATTCTGCCAGTCAAGAAATTCCTTAGCCAGCGTGGCGACGTGGTCGCCGACGAACGCACCAACTCGCTGATCGTGTCCGACATTCCTGCAGTTCTGCCGCAGATTGATCGCATCATCCAGCAGATGGACCGCAAGACGCAGGAAGTGGAAATTGAGGCCCGCGTGGTTGCCGCGACACGAAACTTTGCCCGCGACAT
The DNA here is from genome assembly GCA_049585515.1 of Terriglobales bacterium. Taxonomy (GTDB): domain Bacteria; phylum Acidobacteriota; class Terriglobia; order Terriglobales; family Acidobacteriaceae; genus Acidiflorens. Next base: position 4,229 of record JBAVAA010000253.1, read on the forward strand.
CGGCGTGCAATTAGGTTTTGCCTGGGGCAATGGCACAACTTCTGCCGGCGGCGCGCCCGCTGTGGGGAACTCGACGCCCATTTCCAACATAACCAATCCGTTGTACTACAGCACTGGCGGTTCGATTCCGTTGTTCTCGAACCTGGGCGCAACCGGACCGACCAGCGGCATCCAGCTTATCAACGCGACCAACAACATGCGCATCGACATGATCCTTTCGGCGGCCGAGTCGCGCGGGTTGCTGAAAATTCTGTCCCGTCCGCGGGTGGTCACGCAGAACAACATTCAGGCGGTGGTCAAACAGGGCGTGAAAGTCCCGGTCGTGACCGCAGCCCAGTTGGGTGGTCCTCCTACAGTGACGTACGTGGATGCCTTCCTCCGGCTGACAGTCACTCCGCAGATCACGTCGGAAGGAACGATCTTCCTCAACGTGGACGTGGAGAACACGCTGCCCGACTTCAGCGATTCCATCGGCGGCAACCCGACCCTGATCACGCAGCAGGCGACAACGCAGGTTCTGGTGACCGACGGCGGCACGGTTGTGATTGGCGGCGTGATCCAGACCAACAACTCGCTGAACGTTTCGCAGGTGCCTCTGCTCGGCAACATCCCGATCCTGGGCAACCTGTTCAAACATCGCTCGGTGCAGACCACGAACCAGGAGCTGATCTTCTTCATCACTCCGCGCATTATTCAGACATAAAGTTCAGACATAAGCGCGGAGTTGAAACAACACAAGCCGCCGTCCTTCTCGGAGAACCCGCCGAGAGTCCGGCGGCTTGACCATTTCAGGTGACGGGAAGCAGGTGGCAGATCGCAGGAAAACCAAATCCGATTGGCATCGGATCCTACACGCGTCTGATCCGTAAAGGTTTTCCTGTCCCCCGCCAGTTGCTTCCTGTCACCTGCTTCCTGCCCTTGCTACACTCCCCCTATGGATCACGCCGGCCGCCTGCTTCGTCTCCAAGCCTCGCTCTCGGACCACAGGCTCGACTCGCTGCTGATTACGCACCTTCCCAACATCCACTATCTTTGCGGCTTTACCGGAAGCGCGGCTGCTTTGCTGCTGGCCGAGCGTGGTTCAGTCCTCTTTACTGACGGCCGGTACACCACTCAGGCGAAGGAGGAACTGAAGTCCGCGAATGTCGATGCCACTATTGTCATCGCTCGCAAGTCGCCGACGCTATCGGCTGCGGAGTGGTTGGCCGCGCGGCCGCGAAGTTCGAAGCGGGCGTCTTTGACGTTGGGTATCGAACCGGAGTCGATCAGCGCTGGTATGCGCGACCGGTTGGCGGCGGTGCTGAAAGGGCGGGTGAAAGTACGTTCCGCGCCCCCGCTGGTTGAGCATGCGCGTATGGTAAAGGACCCGGTTGAGATTGCGCGGATCCGGCGGGCAGTTGAACTAGGCGCGAGTCTTTTCCGGATCGCACGCAGCAAAATTCGGCCGGGAGTCAGCGAGGTTGAGGTAGCCGCTGCCATGGAATATGAGGCGCGTTGCAGCGGTGCCGAAGGCATGTCATTTCCGACGATCCTCGCTTCCGGAGCGCGTTCCGCCATTGTGCATGGCCGCGCCTCGAGCGCGCGGATTCCGCGGAGCGGGTTCGTGGTCTGCGATTTTGGTGTTATACTCGCCGGTTATTGTTCCGATCGCACGCGAACTGTGTACGTGGGCCGGCCTTCGGTAGAGGCTCGACAGCTCTATGAGGCCGTGCTGGAAGCGCAGCAAGCCGCCATCGCGGAAGTTCGTCCGGGAGTGACCGCCGCCGAAGTGGATAGCGCGGCGCGCCGCGTCCTGCGCAGCAGGAAACTGGCCCGGTATTTCACTCATTCCACCGGGCATGGTTTAGGATTGGAAATACACGAGGCGCCCAGGCTGGCGGCTGGCCAATCCCAGAAACTAGAACCGGGGATGGTCATTACGATTGAGCCCGGCGTATATGTTCCGGGAAAATGGGGCGTGCGGATCGAAGATGTGGTGGTAGTGACGTCCTCGGGCTGCGAAATTCTTACCCCTGCGGATAAGGAATTAGTTGCTATTTAGCTTTTTCTGGGAAGATTGCGTAGCCCCTAAAGGGGCGTCCAACTTCAGGGAATTGCGGTACCGCTAAAACGGTACCCTGACACGAATCCGGCATGGTTCAAGCCATTCCCGGATGCGAGATCAAAGCGGGACCTGCCTTCATACATGAATCAAAAAGAGCTGAAAGAACTCATCGAGTTCCTAATTGAGAAAGACATTGCCGAGTTTGAGTTGGAGCGTGGCGATGTCAAGGTCCGGATCAAGCGCGCCGCGGAACCCCCGCCCGCAGCGGCGCCCGACTCGCGTTACATCGCGGTGCAGCCGGCTCCGGTGATGGTAGCGGCCAGTCCCGCCGTCTCCGCCCGTGTGGATCTGGCGGCGAGCGCGGCTGCGGCGGAACCAGCGGAATCCCTCCACATTGTAAAGTCGCCGATCGTGGGGACCTTTTACGAATCGCCCTCGCCCGGCTCGCCTCCGTTTGTCAAGGTCGGCGATGTCCTGGAAGTGGGCCAGATATTGTGCATTGTGGAAGCCATGAAACTGATGAATGAAATCGAATGCGACGTAGCGGGAGTGTTGGTCAAAAAGCTCGTCGCCAACGTCCAGCCCATCGAGTACGGCCAGGAACTGTTCGCGGTAAGGCCGACCAAATAGCTCTCAGCCGTCAGCCATCAGCCGTCAGGAAAACATCCAAGCCATTATCGCGAGATTTTCCTGATGGCTGATAGCTGATGGCTGACAGCTGAGAGCTTCAATCATGTTCAAGAAAATTCTGGTAGCAAATCGCGGCGAGATTGCGTTGCGCGTCATTTGCGCGTGCAAGGAACTCGGCATTCGCTCAGTCGCCATCTATAGCGAGGCAGACCGGAATTCGCTGCACGTTCGTTTCGCCGACGAAGCCATCTGTATCGGACCACCGCAACTGGCGCAAAGCTATCTCAACGTTCCCGCGGTGATCAGCGCGGCCGAAATCGCCAATGTGGACGCCATCCATCCCGGCTACGGCCTGCTTTCGGAAAACGCCAACTTCGCGGAGGTCTGCGAAGCCTGCCACATCAAGTTCATCGGCCCCACCCCCGATGTAATCCGCCTCATGGGTGAAAAAGAGAAGGCTCGCGCCGCTATGAAACAGCATGGCGTGCCCATCGTTCCCGGCTCGGACGGCGTGGTGGCGTCGGCGGAAGAAGCTGGCGAGTGGGCGCGGAAAATCGGCTTTCCGGTTATCGTGAAAGCGACGGCTGGCGGCGGCGGGCGCGGCATGCGCGTTGTGCGCAACGAGGACGAATTGCCCGCGCTCTATCATCAGGCGCAATCGGAGGCGGCGGGTGCCTTCGGCAACGGCGATCTCTACCTGGAAAAATTTGTCGAGAATCCGCGCCACATCGAATTCCAGATATTGGGCGATGAGCACGGCAATGTCGTGAGCCTGGGCGAGCGCGAGTGCTCGATCCAGCGCCGCCATCAGAAACTGCTGGAAGAATCGCCGTCGGTACGGATGACGCCGGAGCTGCGCAAAGAAACCGGAGACATTCTCAGCAAGACGCTAAGCGTTATCGGTTACCACAATGCCGGCACGATTGAGTTCCTCATGGATAAAGACCGGCGCTTGTATTTTATCGAAATGAACACCCGCATCCAGGTGGAACATCCGGTTACAGAAATGGTTACCGATGTGGATCTGGTAAAGAGTCAGATTATGATTGCCGCGGGCGAGAAACTGAGCGAAGTATTGCAAGGCCCCATCGTGCATCGCGGACATGCAATTGAGTGCCGCATCAATGCCGAGCATCCCGAGAAGTTCACGCCCTCGGCGGGCAAGATCACCACCTTCAATCCTCCCGGCGGAACCGGAGTACGCATCGACACCGCCGCCTACGCCGAAGGCACGATCCCTCCTTATTATGATTCGCTGATTGCGAAGCTCGTGGTGCGTGGCAAGGATCGCAGCGAAGCGATAGCGCGCATGAGCCGGGCGCTGGGAATGTTTATCGTGGAAGGCATTCATACGACGATTCCGCTGCACCGGAGGATTCTTGCCGACCCGGAATTTCGCGCCGGGGAATTCGATACCGGGTTTATTGAGAGATTTTTGGCGACGGGAAAGTAATGTTATCGGTGTTCTAGATTTATCGACCGCGGCACCGCCCGCGCGACGCGCTACTCACAGGAAGCTTGAGCGGGGATGTTTCTTGCGTCAGCGTTGTGCTGGATCCATAACCGCCCCAATGAAAATCAGTGATCCTGTCAGGTCGTCGCGTATGAGAAACAGAAACGGTCGGTTTGCCTTCATGTGAAAAGGCTCTACCTGTGCCGCGCTTATGCCC
>JBAVAA010000254.1:0-8357 GCA_049585515.1 Terriglobales bacterium
GCGCTGAGCTGAGCCGTTGCCAGATCGAGCATCTTGTTGCGGTAAATGGCTTCTTCCGCCGGCTTCAATTCGTAAGTGTAGGGACGCGGATCGGGCCCGCCGGCATCGGAAATCGCCGGAATCAGGACAACCGGCTGAGACGCTTTCGGACCTTTCGCCGTCTTCGCGCCGGCTGCAACCGAAGAAGCCCCGTCAGCGGGAACCGCGCCCGCCTTTGTATCGGCGAGTTCATCGAATGTGGTGAATGGTTCGTGGCGCGCGCTTGGATCCGGCTTTCCGCGTCGCAGCCTGGGCCGATTCGGGTCGGAGATATTTTCGTCGTCTGCGGACGCAGATGCCTTCGCGGGTGGGGTTGATGCAGCACTCTTGGCAGCATCCGACTGGCCGGCCGCCCCGACCGCTGGCGCGGCATTCGGTGACGCTGCAGAGGTCCCGGACTTCTGCTGATCTTTATTGTTATTTTGGTCTTTATTTTGATCGTCTTTATTTTGACCCTGGCCGTTGCCCGTGCTGTCCGCGCCACTGTTGCTGTCGCTGCGGCGGTGCAGCACAGGAGGCGCATCCTCTTTGTCTTGACCCTTGTCTTTACTACTGTCGCCGTTGTCGCTGCCCGACTTCTCACTCCGCCGGTGAAGCACCGGTCTGCCGTCGTTGTCGTCATCTGCGATCACCGGCGCCGAATACTTCTTGTGTTTCTCCGGGGCTCTGGCGCCCGCGGGAAGCCAGGTACCTTCGGCGATCCAAACATGATTCAGTTGTCCAGGCTGCGTAATCGTGAAAAGACCCTGCGAAACGCCGGTGCGGAACGCCTCATAGACGGTGTCGAAGTCAAGCGCCATGGGAATCGGCGCCGCCTTATACGAGCCGGCGTCGTACCACTTCCCGTCGAACATGATGACTATGGGAATCAGGCGGCCTTTTTTGCCGTTGGGCGAAAGCTGGACCAGCCCCAGCGCCCGCGGCCCCGTGTCCACCGCCGGCTTGCGCCCGTACTGCGGAAACGGCTCCTGCGCCCCCAGCCGCGGACTCGCGATCCCCAGCAAGGCGGCCGAAGTCAGGACAAAGACAAGGTCGAAGATGACGCCGGACATCCCCTTGCGATATAACTTGCGATGTATCCACGACCCGGAAGGAGAAAATTGCATGGAAGTCAATGATAAATCCCCATCCTTCAGTACGACGGACGAGAAGGGCAAAGAGGTTGCCTCGAAAGACTTTCGCGGCAAGACAGTAGTGCTTTATTTCTATCCCAAGGCAGATACGCCCGGATGCACCAAGGAAGCCTGCGGCTTTCGCGACTCCTATGCAGCGATCAAGAAAACAGGCGTGGTGCTGCTGGGGATTTCGGCGGACACAGCCTCGTCGCAAAAGAAATTCCAGGACAAATTCAGCCTGCCCTTCCCGCTGCTTGCCGATCCCGAGAAGAAAATCGCAAACTTGTTCGGAGTGGTCAAAGAAAAAAATATGTACGGCAAAAAAGTGAAAGGCATAGCGCGGACGACCTTCGTAATCGGCCCCGACGGCAAGATCGAGCATATCTTCAACAACGTAAAAGCCGAAGGCCACGCCGACGAAGTGCTGGCGTATCTGAAAAGCTCAGCCGCAGCCTGAACGATGCGGCGAAACGTGCCCACGCGTTCAAAATATAAGTTCACGATCAATTCACGATTTGGCATGACTTCGCTAGGCCGCGTTACGCCACTGAAAACCGAATTCTTCAATCGCGATCCCCGTCGCGTAGCCCGGGCCCTTCTAGGAAAAGTACTAATCCGGAAAACGCCGCGAGGAATTCTGGCCGGCAGGATCGTAGAAACCGAAGCCTATCTAGGCCAAAACGATGCAGCCGCGCACTCCGCAGCCGGCAGAACAGCAAGGAACTCCGTCCTGTTCGGCCCTCCCGGCCATGCCTACGTCTACTTCATCTATGGCAATCACTACTGCCTGAATGTCTCCTGCCTGCCGGATGGAGTGGCCGGAGGCGTGCTGTTTCGCGCGCTGGAGCCAGTGGCAGGCGTTAAGCAGATGGCGGAAGCGCGAGGCATCGAGATCACGAAAGGAACCGATATTGCGCAAATTTCATTTCTCAAGAGAATTTCCTCCGGCCCAGGACGCATGGCCGAAGCCCTGCAAGTCACCCGCACGCGAGACAACGGAAAAGGCCTGGTGAGCCCGCGCTCGGACCTCCACATTGTCGATGACGGCTATCGCGTGCGCCGCGTAACGGTCACGCCGCGCATCGGGATCGTGAAGTCCGCCGAGCAGCCCCTGCGTTACATCATCGCGGGAAATCCGTTCGTCTCCGGGACCCGGTTCCAGCAGACTGCGGAAGAATCTGTTTGATTTTGGGTGGCGCAGCGCCGGGGTCCCCGGCACGCCCGGTTTTGGCGTGATAGGGCGGGAACGGTTACCGCTGCCATAAGGGTTCACCGCTCCAAGACGACGTTGTCGATCAGGCGCGTCGAGCCAACGTAGGCAGCAACCGCAACCAGCGTCTTCTGCGAAATCCGCTCGACCGCATCGAGCGTATCTGGATCAACAATCTCGAAATAATCCAACCGAACGTGCGGCTCGCGGGCAAAGACTTCCTTGCCAGCGGAGATCAGCTCCCCAGCAGATCTTTCTCCAGCGTCGATTTGCTGGCGAACTGCCTGCAACGCCCGTTGCAGCACCAGTGCCCGGACACGTTCTTCCGGGTTCAGATAGGCGTTGCGCGAACTCATGGCCAGCCCATCCGGCTCGCGCACAATCGGACAGGCAATAATTTCAACCGGAAAATTCAAATCGGCCACCATGCGCCGGATCACGGCCAGCTGCGCGGCGTCCTTCTGCCCGAAGAATGCCGCATCAGGCTCGAGTATGTGAAACAGCTTCGCGACTATCGTGCTCACGCCTCGAAAATGGCCGGGCCGCGAGCGTCCGTCGAGCTTGTCGCTCAACCCCTCCAACACCACCCACGTGACCGCGCCCTGCGGATAAATCTCTTCCGCCGACGGCGCGAACAAAATCTCGACGCCTTCCTTTTCCAGCAGCCGGCAGTCGCGGTCGAAATGCCGCGGATACTTCGTCAAGTCTTCCGTCGGACCAAATTGCGTGGGGTTCACAAAGATAGAAACGGCAACGACGTCGCACTGCGCCTTCGCCGCCCGAACCAGCGACAGGTGCCCTTCATGCAAAGCCCCCATGGTGGGAACCAGCCCGAGCCGCCGACGAGTCTGACGCAAGTCGCGGCAAGCAGCGCGGACCTCCGGAATCGTGACGCAGATTTTCATTTCCTGTAGAGACGCGGCTCGCCGCGTCTCCGCATGCGGCGTCCGGGCATATGGGGCAATGCCGTTCATGCGCTGGTTTTTCCGCTCAAGGCGCCTCGCGGTATTGAACGTCCAATTCCTTGAGCGTTCCCAGCAGCAGAGCCCGGTTCTTGCGCAGGTCCGCTTTTGTCTGCTCCGATGGACCCTTGGGAACGGCCTGCGCGACCAGCACGACGCGCCCGTAAGGCCATGCGCTCGAGGAAAGCGCGACCAGTTCGGCGGGAATTTCCTCCGGCTTCAGAATGCGGATCTCGCGATTGGAAAGATCGACGAAGCCAATCCCATCCTCACGAACCACTAAGTAGGGATTCTTCCAATCCGTCATGTTGCTGAAGGGCGGATATTTCGCAGGGTCCGGCGGCGGAATGGACTCAAGTCCGGTCGTAGGGGGAGTCTCCGCGGTCTGCGCGGCCTCCGGCGAAGGCTGCGCTGGCTTGGAGCACGCGCCCAGAGCCGCAAGCAGAATCAGAGCAAGGAAATTTCGGATGCGCCTTTGGCCGGCATAGAAAGAATTGGGGCGCACAGATTCCCGCCCCTCGGAATTTTGCATCACCGCTTTTCGCAATCCCGTTCGAAGACTCGTTCGCACGATCGTGGGCATGGTGTTTCTCCGCCCAATATTATCGCCGCATGGCCTGCTTGCGGTGGAGTACCGTTTCAAGTGCGGCCTGCGTTTCTTTCGGCAGATGGTAGCTCTCCCGATCATCCGGAAACTGGCGCGAAACCACGTCGGCTTTGTAGGCCAGAACGGCCTGCGTGATCAGCGCGGCCGCGTCTCCGTAGCGGCGAACAAATTTTGCCGGTTGCCCAAACGTCAGGTTGACCAGGTCGTGAAAAACCAGCACCTGCCCATCGCAGTCCGGCCCGGCGCCGATCCCGATCGTGGGCGTTTCGATCTCGGCCGTAATCATGGCCGCAACTTCGCGCGGAATGCCTTCGAGATAAATGCAGGCCACACCAGCGCAATCAAGCGCCACCGCATCGCGCATCAGCTGTTCGATGGCATTTAAGGTCTTGCCCTGAACCCGGTAGCCACCCATCACGTTGACCGATTGCGGCGTAAGCCCGATGTGCCCGGCGACAGGAATTTCGGCATCGATCACGCGCCGGATCACATCCACGCGCTTCTCGCCGCCCTCCATCTTGACGGCCTCGGCGCCGCCTTCTTTCACAAAGCGCGCGGCATTCAGAAGCGCGTCCTTGGGATCAACCTGATACGACCCGTAAGGCATGTCGGCAATCAGCAGCGCGTTTTTCACGCCGCGCCGCACCGCCTTAACGTGGTGCAGCATTTCGTCGACGGTGACCGAAAGCGTGTTCTCGTAGCCAAGCATAGTCATGGCCAGCGAGTCGCCGACGAGGGCAATGTCGATGCCCGCCTCATCCACCAGACGCCCAGTCGGGTAATCGTAGGCGGTCAGACAGGCAATTGGTTCGTGGTGAAGTTTCTTTTCGCGGAGAGTAGCAGTGGTGATTTTGCGGCGGATTTCGCCGATCGGCGTGAGACTCACAGTGTCCTCCAGTGCCCCTCCGCAAACCGGGCGGATAGAGCCTGTACGCGTCGTCTTCGATAGATGACGCTGAGGGGAATTATAGTTGGAAAAGGGCTTTTGGTCGATGGTCGTTAGTTGGAGGCCATGACCAGCTTGGTAAGACGATTGATTGTCGTCTTACTCAGTGGTAAGATTTCATTATGCGCAGTTTCCGGACAGTCATAAGCTCCAAGGGCCAGGTGGTTATTCCAGCGGAACTCCGCGAGCAGTATGGTCTGGACAAGGGTACCCGCGCGGTCTGGACGGAGGAGAAGGGCAAGCTGGTGCTCACTCCTTTAACCCTGCAGAGGATTAAGGAGATTCGCGGATTCTTGAAACCCGGTCCTGGCGAACCCTCGGCCTTCGACATGCTCCTTGAGGAACGCGAGCGTGAGCGCAAACGAGAGGACCGCAACCGAGAGGATGAATGACCGCCGTCTTTCCGCGTGGGCGAGGCCGGCAGCGCCGCTACGTGCTGGATGCGAATGCTCTGATAGGCTTCTTCGAAGACCGGGAAGGGACCGCCGGAAAGGTAGAACACTTGATCGAAGAGGCGGCGCGCCAGGATTTGCCCCTCCTGATGTCGGCGGTGAATTGGGGTGAAGTCTTCTACGCCGAGTGGCGCGCTCGCGGCGAAGCAAAGGCTCGAGCGGCCGAATCGAGTCTGCTTGAGATGCCCATTGCGGTCATCGCCGTGGATCGCGAACGCGCTTCCCGCGCCGGAGCTTTGAAGCAGAAGCACGGTCTCGGCTACGCCGATGCCTTCGCTGCCGAATTGGCCATCGAACGGGGCGCGCTGCTGGTAACGGCTGATCCTGACTTTCGGAAGGTTGGAAAAGTGCTGGCCCTCTATCCGCTGCCCCAGCATGAGAAGTGAGTCCTGGGGAATTTCCTGCGACCTGCCACCTGCCCCTAAGCGCTGGCCGCTTCCGCGCTCCCCAGCGGCAGAAAATACTGCGTGCCCTTGATCGGCGCCGAGACTTTTTTCAGCAGCTCCTGCAGGTCTTCGTTGCGCTCGACGAAGTCGATATCCGAGGTGTTCACGATCAGCAGATCGGACTGCGTGTAGTGAAAGAAAAAATGTTCGTAGGCCTTCACCACTTCCATCAGGTAATCCTCGCTGATCGCCTTCTCCCCGGCCGCGTTCTTTTTCTTCAGCCGCTTCTTCAGCACGTCCGGCGTGGCCTGCAGGTAGATCACTAGATCGGGCGTGGGCACCTGCTCGCGAAAATAATTGAAGTAGCGATTGTAGGTGTCGAGTTCCTGATCGTTGAGGTTGAGGCAGGCAAAGAGCTTGTCTTTTTCAAAAATGTAATCGGAGACGACGGTCTTATTCGAACGCGGTCCCAGATCGAGCGCGCGCAACTGTTCAAAGCGCCGCACCAAAAACGCCAACTGCGTCTGGAACGCCGCGCCTGGCTCGCCCTCGTAGAATGCCTTCAAAAAAGGATTGTCTTCCGGTTCGACGACGCGCTGCGCCGCCAGGCGCTCTCCAAGAACCCGCGCCAGCGTGCTCTTTCCAACGCGTATCGGCCCTTCAACCGCAATGTAACGGGGAAGCTCGAAAAGCTTGGCCATTGGATTGTAGTGGGAACTGGGAAGCAGAATATATTGCTTCGCCTCCAGACGCAATTGTGGATTACTGGAAGGGTAGAGGTGAGAGGTCAGATTGCAGAGGTTAAAAGCCAGAACCCCGACGCGTTTATTCTAACCTGCTAACCTGCAATCCGACCTCTGCGCTCTAACCTCGATTTACAATTCGATCATGCTTCCCGCCCTCATCGGGTTGACGACCGGATTGACGGCGGCTACCGCCGCGACAGCAGCCGGTTACCAGTCTATGTCGCCGACGGGCCAATGGTTCGGACCGACGTTTGCTCACGGAATCCGAGGAAGCAGGCAAATTGCCCTGACCTACGACGACGGACCAAACGATCCGCACACGCTGCATCTGCTCGATGTGCTGGCGAAGCATAGCGTGCACGCAACGTTCTTCGCGATCGGGCGCTATGTGCAAGAGCGCCCCGATATTGTGCGCGCGGTGGCGCAGGCAGGACATGTCATCGGCAATCACACCTTCACTCATCCACGCCTCATCTTCCAATCGAAAGCGCAGACGCGCGCGCAGCTCGTCGACTGCCGCCATGCTTTGCAGGACGCCATCGGCGAGCATTCAGATCTGTTTCGTCCGCCGTTTGGCGGAAGACGGCCGATTACGCTCCGGGTGGCGCGCGAACTTGGACTGCAGACAGTGATGTGGAACGTCACCGGCTATGACTGGAATGCTCCGCCCGCCGCGGTGATCGAAAAGAAAGTCGCGCGGCAGATGCGCGGCGGCGACATAATTCTGCTGCACGATGGCAGCCATCGGTGCATGGGCGCCGACCGCGCGCAGACGGTAGTTGCCACCGGCAATCTGCTTCAGTCTTATCGCGACCAGGGATACGAGTTTGTGACGGTTGATAGGATGGTAGCCTTAAGTCGCCGATAATTGAACGGAGTTAGGACGTAGGTTTTCGCTTACTGAAATTGTCTGAATTCAATAGTTGGCGCCAGCTCCACGCATGCACTCGGAGAAACGATGAACTGGAAGTCCTTTGGCAGGGCGCTCAGACGGATGTACGGATTACAGGTGTACGGATTGATGCACGGATTACGGATGTACGGGTTAAGGTTTGGGCCAATCGCGCTCTTGTTGGCGGGACTGTGCGTGTCGGCGCCGGTTCGCGCCCAGTCCGGTTCCGCAGCGCTGTCGTCACACCGCAAGACCAGCACTCCTTACACCGGCGATCTCTCCATTTTCGATTCTCCGGGGCGTGACGAGCGCCTGCAGATCAATCGCGTCATGGATATGCTTGACATCAAGCCCGGTAAAAACGTCGCCGACATCGGTGCCGGATCGGGCTGGTTTACTGTACGGGCTGCTCGCCGTGTCACCGGCTCGGGCACGGTTTATGCCGTGGACATCAACCCAGAGGCAATTCATTACATTGACCAGCGCGCCAAAAAAGAGCACCTCCAGAACATAAAGACGATCCTCAGCAAGCCTGACGACCCGCAGCTCCCGGCCGGCAGCATCGACGCCGTGCTCCTGCTTAAGACCTACCACGAGGTAGCGCATCCGGTCGCGCTACTCAGAAACCTTCGCTCATCGCTCAAGCCAAGAGCCAAGATTGGCGTCATCGATCGCAATGGCAACGGAGAAAATCATGGCCTGAGTAAAAACGTGGTCATTCGCGAAGCCGTCCAGGCCGGATACGAACTGCGCGACTCGCAGGATTTCGTGAAAGCCGACGGCATGGATTATTTTCTGATTTTCACTGCGAAGCCGGATTAGACGGCGGCCCATCCGCGCTCGCGCATCGGCAGAAGATTCCGGTTCTGAGTGTAATCGCCTGTGGGTGTTGAAAAAGTCACTGTGATTAGCAGGATGAGATTCAGCGAAAGCATGTTAGAAGAAAGCATTCGGCCATGCTCTGTTGGATTCTTATCGTCGGAGGCCTGCTGATCATGATGG
>JBAVAA010000255.1:0-2370 GCA_049585515.1 Terriglobales bacterium
GGCTGCGCGAAAGAAGATGTGGCATTGGACAGAAAGAGACACGACAATAAAATGAGCCACAGCAGCGCACGATCAACAGCCAGGCGGCTCCGCCTGCCGGCAGGCCGAGTATCGCCGGCCAGAGGCAGAGATCCAAAGCTCGGAGAGAGACCGCCGATATTCACCGCTTCCACGTGATTTGTCCGTAGACATTCCTTTTGATTCCCACCAGCGGCCCCGGATCGCCTCCCGCCTCAAAATGATGCGGTTGCAAAAGATTTTGGCCGACGACCGACAACTCGAACTGTTGGCGCACGCGCCATGCGAAGTGAGCATCCACGGTGGAATAAGCGGGAATCGCCTGGGCCGGCACGGCGCTGACGTAACGATAAGTAAGATCGAGGCTGAAGTGTTTCGCGAAATCGAGGTCCGATTGAAGCCCAACCTGATGCTGAGGACTGGATCCCTGGACCGTCGAAGGCGGCTCTACATCCAAAGATCCCGGGCTCCTTTTAATGTGCATCTCCAGGAACGAATAGGATCCCCACAAACGCCAGAAGTTGGTTGGCTTCCATTCCGGCGCGATCTCCACACCCTCAGTGGTACCCAGCAGGCCATTTCCGAAATCAGCAGGTAAAAGCAGATGCGGCGGAGGCGGGCTATTTTCCATGAACGTCGCTCCGATTATGTCCTCGCTGAACAAATCGCTATAGTGATTGTAAAATGTTGACACATCGAGATAGACTTTCTTGCCAATGAGCCGGCGATATCCTAACTCATATCCATTGAGTTGCTCCGATCTGAAGTTAGGATTGGGATTAAACCGTGCAAAGTAGGGGAGTGATTGGGGAGGTGGAGTTACCTCGATAAACCCAAGCAGTGAAAAAGCTCTCTCGGCCGCCGATGGAGTCCGAACCGCATGCGTGAAGGACGCCCAGAGCGTTTGCTTGTCAGTCGGCGTCCACAGTAGCCGGGCGCTAGGTTCCAGCTGCAACCCGGTGAAATTCGTACGGAGAAATTTTGTCCCCAGAGATAAAGACAGCCGGTCTTTGAGAATGCCAATCTCATCCTGCAAGAAGGCAGTAAACAATTTATCCGTTCGCTGCATAGGCAGGAATGTAAGACCCGAAACAATCACAGGATTGTAGCCCAGACTAAGACGTGCTCCGAGGCCCCACGAGATCTGCTGCCGGGCGCGCAACCGAAAGCGGTCGAGAAAGTCGATATCGACCGTGCTCCGATAATCCGCGAAGTTAAGTTCGTGGCGGTCGGTACGATCATAATAAGCCTGAAGCTGGAAATCGTTTCCCTCTCCCAGAGTTCTTTGCCATCGTGCCAGAAAGTTTCCGCCGGAAAGATGGGCTGCCCCGTCGAGTACCTGTTGGTAGGGCGGCGCATAAATGGTCGCAACCACGCTTTCACCCGCTCCCTCGTCGTAGATATCGCCCTCGAACGTGAAGGCATCGCGATTGCTCTCTGTCCAGTCCGTGCGAAAGCCAACTTGTGCCCCGCGCCAAGCGTCAAAATTGTCCCTGTCCGTATGGAACTCGGCGCTGCGGACAAAACCCAGCGCGTAAATACGGTAGTCGACTTTATTTGCACTGCCACCGTAGCGCGCGTTCAGAAAACCCTGGTCCACGCTCCCGCCGCCGACGCTGACCAGCGTCCCATGAGTATCCTTACTCTTTTTGGTGATGATGTTGATGACGCCATTTACTGCATTCGGCCCCCAGATCGTACCTCCTGGGCCTCGAATCACCTCAATATGATCGACATCCTCCAGCAGGACGTTTTGCACCTCCCAGTAAGTTCCCGCAAGCAATGTCGTGTAGACCGTCCTGCCATCGATTAGCACCAGCACGTCCCGCGAAAGCCTGCTTCCGAAACCTCGGATGCCAATCGACCACTTATTGCTGTCGATTTGCGCGACCTCCACGCCCGGGGCGAGCCGCAGTGCGTCTGGGATGTTAGTAACTCCCGAACGCTGAATATCTTCGTTAGTAATCACATAGATCGCGGCGGAAGTCTTCCGCACTTCTTCCGGTTCCTTGGAGAGAGTGGTAACTTGCACATTTCCCAATTGCTCCAGGGTCAGCTCTTTTAGGGGATTGCCGGGCTCCTGGGTGGCAGCCAGAGTCGCAACGGGAGTTAGGGCGAGTAAGATCGAAAAGGTTATAGCGGCAAGAACTGGCTGCGCTGTTAGTGACGAGAATCTGGCGCTCGGCGTTTCCATTCAGGAAGTGGAGGCTTGCTGCGGTTCGGTACCACGGTCGATAAGCCGTCTAACGGCAGTGACAAGTTCTTCCGGTTCGGTTTCTCCCTTGCGGAGCCAGGCATCCACCACCGCACCCTCGCCTGGAAGTGAGGAAAATCCCGACAACATTACAATTT
>JBAVAA010000256.1:0-17353 GCA_049585515.1 Terriglobales bacterium
TGTGTTCATCGCAGTGGGAACCCCGGCGACCGAAAGCGGGGACGCGGATTTGTCGTATGTGGAGTCGGTCGCGCGGGAAATCGCAGGGGGCGTGGGCGAATACACGGTGGTGGTCGAGAAGAGCACGGTGCCGGTATACACGAGCCAGTGGATCCGGACCATTATTACGAGGAACGGGGCGCATCCGTCGCAGTTCGATGTGGCATCGAATCCGGAATTTTTGCGTGAAGGGACGGCGGTCACGGATTTTCTCTATCCCGACCGCATCGTGGTAGGAGTGGAGAGCGAGCGGGCGGCGGAAGTGATGCGCCAAATCTACGGGCCACTGACGAGCGGTTGGTATTACGGGCGGGGAGACGCGATTCCGCGCCCAGAAGCGGCCGCGGCCAAGGGGGCGCCGCGGTTGATCGTCACCAGTTCGAAGAGCGCGGAGATGATCAAGCATGCTTCCAACGCATTTCTGGCGATGAAGATTTCTTTTATTAATGCGGTGGCGTCGATTTGTGAAGCGGTGGGCGCGAATGTGGAGCAGGTGAGCGATGGGATTGGAACGGATTCGCGGATCGGGCCGCGCTTTATGAATCCGGGAATAGGCTATGGCGGGTCGTGCTTTCCCAAGGACCTGATGGCCTTCCGCGCAGTCGCGAAAGAAAACGGGTACGACTTCCGGCTGCTGGAGGAAGTGATCCGCATCAATGACGATCAGCGGCACCGATTTTTGCGCAAAGTGCGGAGCGTGCTTTGGACGTTCCGTGGCAAGCGCCTGGGCGTGCTCGGGTTGGCGTTCAAGGGCGGGACGGACGATATCCGGGAAAGTCCGGCGATCTTGCTGGTGCAGGAACTTCTGCGCGAGGGGTGTCATATTCGAGCCTACGATCCCGCGGCAATGGAGCGGGCGAAAGAAGTATTGAAGTCGGGCGTGGAATTCGCCTCGGATGCGTATGAGGCGGCGACGGGGGCGGATGCTCTGCTGATTCTGACGGAGTGGGAGGAGTTCGCGGCGCTCGACCTGGACCGTCTGCGGGCGCTGGTGAAATATCCGATCGTGCTCGATGGGCGGAATCTTTATGATCCGGCGGCGATGGTGGAGCACGGATTTTCTTATTACAGTGTGGGACGTCCGGCGGCGTTAGCGGAGGAGTTGATAGCGAAAGCGCTGGTGAAGAAAAAGGAGCGCGCCTGAAATCGATTTTCAGGCTCACATGAGCATGCGACCCACGAACACGCGACGCGCGCTGGTGACGGGAGGGGCAGGCTTTCTGGGATCGCATTTGTGCGATGGGCTGCTGGGCGAAGGCTATTCGGTGGTTGCGGCGGACAATCTGCTGACCGGACGGATGGCGAACCTGGAGCACCTGCGCAACGATTCGCGGTTCGAGTTTGTGGAGAAAGATGTTTGCCAACCGGGCGCCTGGGGCGTGCTGGATTATGTATTTCACTTTGCCAGTCCGGCGAGCCCGGTGGACTATTCCGAACACGGCCTCGAAACTCTGCGCGTGGGATCCTATGGAACCTTTCAAGCGCTCGAAAGTGCGTTCCATTGCGGCGCGAAGTTCATGATGGCATCGACGTCGGAGTGCTACGGAGACCCGCTGGTGCATCCGCAGACCGAGGGGTATTGGGGGAACGTGAATCCGATCGGACCGCGGTCGGTATATGACGAGGCGAAGCGGTTCTCAGAGGCGGTGACCATGGCGTATCACCGCTATCACCGGGTGGACACGCGCATCCTGCGCATTTTCAATACGTATGGCCCCCGCATGCAGATCAACGACGGGCGGGTGATTCCGAACTTCATGTGGCAGGCGCTGCGCGGGGAGAATCTTACGGTGTATGGCGACGGCAGACAGACGCGCAGCTTTTGTTACGTGAGCGATGAAGTGGATGGGATTCTGCGCCTCGCACGATCCGCCGAGCACGAGCCGGTGAATATTGGGAATCCGACGGAGTTTACGATTCTGGAGTGTGCGCGGAAGGTGATCGCGACGACGGGATCGAAGAGCCAGATCAAATTCGAAGCGTTGCCGCAAGACGATCCTAAGCAGCGCCGGCCGGATATTTCAAAGGCGAAGCGGCTGCTGGGATGGGAACCGAAAGTGGAGTTAGAGGATGGGCTGAAGCTTTCGCTGGAATATTTTCGCGGCGCGGTAGCGGAAAAGGAGCAGACGGCTTCGCGGACGTAGATTCAGTGGTACGAAGAGTTGGGGGAACTCAGCTTTCGATTCCAGCCCCTGAAGGGGCATCTGAATCCAACCACTTGCGGCATCGCTAAAGCGATGCCCTGATACGAACCTGAGTTTTCCAGAAACAGACCTTTTCAGATGGGCTGTTCGTCCAGCGAAGAGTCGACGGAGAGAGTGGCCAGCATGCGCCGGACTTGCTCCCGCTCAGCGGAATCGCGGTAATCAAAGCGTACGCCCATACCAAAGCCGGGATGGGCAGTGAGTACCTGACCCCGAATTACCAATTTCGTGTCGGCGGTGCGAACCAGAATCTCAACGCCCGACTTGCGGGCAAACGGAGAGACTATCTGCACATAGCAACCGCCCTCACTGAGATCGGTGAGGACGCAGCGAGTCGGGACACCAGTTCCGAGATGGTAGACCTCCGCGCCCAAAGTGCACTCCAAACGTTGCCCTCCGCGGCGGTTGCGTGAGTCGGGAGCGACATCTTTCGGCGCGGCGTCTTTTTGCGTGGCGTCTTTGCGCGTGACATCTTTCCGCGTAGCGCCCGGCGTTGGCAGGACCTCAACCCAGGTTTCGGTCTCGGACGCCTCGTCCAGCGGCGACTGGTCAGCCGCGTCCACTGTGGTTTGCACATGATTCCGCTGCAACCAGGCTTGAATGATGCGGCGCGAAGACTGAGGCACGTCAAGGAACCTAATACCGGTTCGACCGCTCGCGTCCTGCCAGGCTACTTCGCCTGACAGTCGAACCAGTTGGTGGTGGCCGGAAAGCGCGAACTCAAAATAAACTTTGCAAGCGCGAGGAAGGTTGGAAGAGTTAATCAAAGAGCCGCCGTCGCTGAGGTCGGCCAGGAAGACGTTCATCTCGGGCTTGCCGGGAATGGAGACAGTGACGGGCGTGGCGATGGGTGCGCGGGGAGCGCGGCGGCGATCTTGCTGCATGAGGCCGCGTGCGGCGCGCAAACCGATGCGAGTACGCTCCGAAGAAAGCGGGCGAAAGAGGACAAAGTTCGCGCCGAGCCCGAACAATGGACGGGCGCTAAAGTTGGGGTCGACAACGGCAATCAGCAAGCTGGGTTTGTATTTTGCGGACTGCCGCAAGGACGACATGAAGTCGTCGGAACTCGAATCGGCGCGATAGTCAAAAATGATGGCATCGAAGTGCTGAGTCTCGAGCATTTTTAATCCGGTCGAGACCGAGGAAGTATGTTCAGCCGCCATTCCTATCTCCGAGTAGATAAACTCGAGCAGGCTGGCTGCGTCCTGATCAGGGCACACTAGGAGGCAGATGGGATCCATAGATCGTCATGGTAAGAGAATGCTGGTGACGGCGACAAGTTACCGGTGTCACGCTGAGCGGCAGAGTTAGACTTTTCTTTTTACATTTCCCATGGGTTTTGCCTCCGTATTTCGTATGTTGTTCGACGACAATCAATAGTCACAACCTTTAGTTATCTTTCCCTTTCGAGTGGCCGGTTATAGGCTAACCAGACGGTCATGGAACTGTTGAGCGCCGGGTTGCGCCTGGCATGATCGTAACCTCTCCTGAAGTTACCTTACGAAAAGACGATGTGCGAAAGTCGGGTGTACCCCAGTACTTTGACGTACCAGGGGGCACTTCATAACATCGAGATATTGAGACCTATGGCGGAACTGCGATCCGCACGGGCCGTGGGTGATACCAGCTTATGGCAGTTGCGTGGACGTTGTGACGATCTTTCACGGGGCGGAAGCCCCAGAAAACAGCAAATGTTTATGAGAAGTTTGGAAATAAACGCTAGACATCGCCGGCATCGCACGAGCGGCTTCAGCTTGGTGGAGATGACGATAGTGGTGGCAATCACCATTACTTTGACAGTGGTCGCGGTCATCACTCTGGTGCCATTGCTGCAAGCCCAGCACGTGACCAATGCATACAACATGACGCTGGCGGCGCTGCGGCAGGCACGCGACAACGCGGTATCGCAGCGGACATCGTACTCCGTGACTTTTGCTAACCAAGTTTCGCCCAGCCCTTACGCTACGATCGCGGTGGCGTGGGCACCGGCATCGGGAGAGACGTCGCTTACGAATGGCACTTCAAACGGCCTCACGCCGGCCACCGTGACTTATCAATTGTCGACCGATGTTTCTTTTCTCACGCCACCCGCAGGCACGACGTCTCCGGACGGTTATGGAACGGGGACACATGCAATTGATTTTGGCTATACAGCGAGCAGCAGCACCGGGGGAGCAGCCACCATTTACTTCTGTCCGGACGGTTCGATCCAGAACTCGAATCTGTGCACCGGATTCGGAAACTGGGACGGGGGCGTCGTCTACCTGGGGCGCTCGGGAAATGCGTACAGTGACCGGGCGGTGGATGTATGGGGCGCCACGGGCCGCATTCGCGGATGGCGGCTCTACAACATTACAGGGACCACTTATCAATGGTTACGACAATGATGGCATCAACGATTGGAAACGGGGGAATTTCTCGAGTGCGGAAACCGGTGGAACAAGGCTTTTCGCTGATTGAAGTCATGGTCTCGATGGCCGTGCTGACGGTCGGAATGGTAAGTCTGCTGGGCGTGTTTGGACTGGCCATGGCCTCGACGCAGACCTCGCAAGAGAACATGATCGCCAGGCAACTGGCGAACGAGGCGTACGAGAGTATCGTGACCGCGCGCAACACTACGCAAATTGGCTGGGACGACATCCAGAATTCAGGTTCCACCAGTTGCCCGGTCACGGGCGCCAGCAGTTGCGGGATATTCTCCACCGGTCTGCAACCGATGTGCATGGCGCCAACCTCGGGAACGTACGCTGGAATCTTGGGGACCACTAGTGCGGTGAGCGGCTCAGCTTGCGTCGTAAGCGAACAAACGCTGCAGGACCCAGGGCAAGATGGGATCTTTCAGACGGCGGACGATACATTTATCCCTTTGACCGGCTACCAGCGCTCAATTCAAATATCGTCGGTGCTGGACTCGTCGAACAACGTGGTAAGCACGTTGCGAAACATAAATATCACCGTGCAATACGCGACTCCCCAGTCGGAAAAAACGCCGAAAACTTACATTCTGAGTACGTACATTTCGGAGTTCCAGTAAAGGGGAGTTATGAGCGATCGTTCAACCAAGCGCGAGAGTGGATTCAGCCTGCTGGAAATGATGATTGCCATGGTACTGGGTACGCTGGTGCTGGGCGCGGCTGTGCAGATTTACATCCAGGGCGTGCAGGCAACCTGGACGACTTCGCAGCGGGCGGAGTTGCAGCAGGATTTCCGAGCAGCCTCCAACATGCTGACGTCGGATCTGAGCCTGGCCGGGGCAGGACTAAACCCCGGCGCGGCTATCGCCCTGCCGTCCGCGACCGCTCCCGTATATGGCTGCGCTCAGACAGGGGGAAGTCCAGCGCCGTGCTATCTCGGCCTGTCGAACACCAGCTCAGCGGCTTATCCCACGCAGAGCGGCACGAACTATCTCTATGGGCTGCTCCCAGGATATGATGTCGGGCCGACGCTCCTCACCGCGCAGGGAGCCACCGACGTGACAACGGTGGTCTACACGGACAACAATTTTTATTTGAACTGCTACACCGCGACCATCAACACTGCGACGAAGGTGACCTTCACGCTGCCCGGGACTACGAGCGCAAATTGTACGTCGCCGACCGGCAACGCCGGGGCGCAAGCGGTGAACGATTCGGCGGTCGGACTGACGGCCGGCGATCTCGTCTTGTTCACCTTTGGTACCACCAACGTGGTGGCCGAGGTGACCACCGCAGCCACCGCTGCGGGCGTCACCAAGTTCCTCGCCAGCGACGCTCTGAATATGAACCAGGGGACCACCGTCAGCCATAGCCTAGCCTATCAGTTTACAAATGGGACCCTGACCGGATACGCAACGCGCATTCTGGTGATCACCTATTACGTCGATAACACCCTCACCCCGCCGCGACTAATGCGGCAGGTCAGTGGACACACTCCCGTCCCAGTGGCGGAAAACGTCGTTTACATGAAGTTCACCTACGACCTTTTTAACACCAGCACCGGTTTGCCGGCGGCAGCCTGTAGCAACCCGGGCGCAGTCACCGACGGATGCAGTGGCGCTTCGACCGGACTTCTTCCCAACCAGATCACCAAGATCAACATTCAGAACATGGCGATGGATAGCACGCTGCAGGGCAACATGATGGGCACGGGAGGCTCAGGAAGCGGCTATCAGAGAATGGATTTGCAGACATCGGTTTGCGCGCGGAATCTGACCTACGTCAACAACTATCCCAATTAACGAGGAAGGTGACGGAGGCGAATAAGACGATGGGGAGCGAAGCGATGAGGATTGACACCACGGGGAGTTACGGTATGAAGAGCGCGAAACGGCACTGCACAGGATTCACGCTGATTGCGACCTTGCTGATGCTGTTGCTGCTGTCTGGGATCGCCATCGGGCTGATGATGATGGTCAACACCGAGGGCAAGGTGGGTGGAACCGATCTGCAGAACAACCTGGCCTACCACGCCGCCGAGGGGGGCATCGAAAAGATGTACTCCGACCTGTCCGCAGTGTTCCAGAACTCGCAGGCCCCCACTGCCTCCCAAATCTGCGGCGTGGGCACCGCCGCTAATGAGCCGTCGATGGTGGGAGTCACCTGGACTCAGTACTCCGTGATACCGGGGACGATGCAGGAGTCGACTTGCCCAACCACCCTGACCACGACCTGGGGACTGATCAGTTCCGGACCGAGCGCGGGTTTGTATGCGCAGATCATACCGGTAAACATGCTGGCGACGGCGTCCTTAATGGGTGGACAAGAAGTGAGCATGACGCGGCAAGCGCAGGTGGCGCTGATTCCGGTCTTCCAGTTCGGAGTGTTCTCGGAGAGCGATCTCTCTTTCTTCAGCGGTCCCAGTTTTGACATGATCGGCCCGGTACACACTAACGGGGACTTGTACCCCTTCGTCGGGCCCGGCAGTACCCTGACGTTTCACAACCAGGTGTCGGCATATGGCAATGTGGTTCGAGACCAGTTGGCCAACGGATATGACCCAAGCACGAACTATAACGGCACGGTGGACGTTCCGACCGCCTCCAACGGTTGTAGCACAGCGACGACGAATTGCAGCGCCATGGGTTCACCCTTTATCAGCAGTCCCTACGGCGACGGCAGCGTGCAGGGTGCGGGTGGAAATCCGCCGCAGTCGACCTACAACACCAGTTCCTGGAATGCTTTTTCCAACGCCACTAACCTCCAGTTGATTAACGGGAACTATGGAAGTAAAACGACCCCGGGAACGGGCGCCAAAAAACTGTCGATGCCATTCGTCAGCGGGACCACCTTTCCTTACCAAATTATCCGCCGCGCAACATCGAGCGACTCGAGCGCGCTGAGCCAATCACGCGAATATAATCTGGCTCAGATTCGCGTGCTGCTGAGCGACGATCCGGCGGATTTGCCGGGTGGGGCATCGGATTCGAACAACGTCCGATTGGCGAACATAACTTCCACCCAGGCGACGCTACAAGGCGGGGGCGCTGCCGCCACCAATCCCTTTGGAATTACGATCGCTTCGGGCAATTACGTTTCAGGGACGTTCGGGACGGCAACGTCCGGCAACACCTATAACCTCTACTTCGCCGCCGCATCGAATGCGGTTCCAAATCCATCCACCGGATCATGCTCGGGCAATACCTGTTCCGCCGACTGGCTCTACGCGCCCGCGCGATGGACAGCTAACCCGAATCCCACTCACGAAGGGCTCCAGCCGTCGACGCTGGCGCCGATCTACTTGAATAACGGCGCAACCCCGACGATTGGTCTTTGTCCGCCGACAGGCTACACTGGAACCTGGCCTGCCGGCTGCCCTACGACGCCCGCATATCCGTACTATGCTCTCCCTAACCCCTATCTTCCCGTCTTCTCCAGCGCCCTAACGCCCTACAACTCGGCCAGCTCCAATGCCTGGAGTCTGATCGACGGCTATTTGCGGGTGGAATACCTGAACACCTCCAACACATGGGTTGGGGTCACCAATGAATGGCTGGGATTGGGGTTTGCGCGGAGCATAACACCGCCTACGTCGCCTGGCCCTTCGACGAACGCTGGTAGCAACCCGATCAATCCGAATGCAATTCTGCTGCTGCAAGAGCCGGCGGATCGTAATGCGAGCGGCGTGGTGACTTCCACCGTGACTGGCACTCCGGCATGTACAAGTCATACTGGCTGCTCAACGTACTCCGGGGTCACGCCGCCAGAAGTTACGACGGATCTGACAGCTTATGCGGCAGGGCTAACTGCGGATTGGGCGTTTGGCCTCACCCCTACATCGCCCACGGCGACAACACCACAGAGCATCACCCAGTACAACTGGTATCCCATCAACTTCTACGACGCCCGCGAGGGCGAGGTTCGCGACAACACAGTGGCGGATAACAGTTGCACGAGCAACGGGGTGATGAATGCCGTGGAAATCGATGTGGGCAACCTGAAGCGGTGGCTGACCGGAGCGATCGGTACGAGCGGCGCCAGTGTGAATTCAAGCGCGCAGAATGGATACGTACTGTATTTCTCCGATCGCCGGGGCATGCTTCTGAATCCGAATGCGCCCGCTCCAAATGCTGCCAATACTAAAAGCGGTGACTCGGGCCTGGAAGACGTAATCAATGGTTCCGTTGCCGCGGGTACCCCCAATGGAACGCTGGAACCGACTCCGGTCGGCAAGACCGTTTCTCCTGAGGACGTCAACGGGAATGGATATCTGGACAGCTTCGGAGCGGCGAACCTGGGACTGGGTTTCTATGGCACAGTAGCCAGCGCTACCACCAACCTGAATGCGCAAATCAACAGCACGAGCCCCGCAGATCCTTTCGGGACAGCGGTCGGCGCCCGGATTGCGAGTTGCAGCACAACCGCACGCAAGAACTGGGTGAGCGGCGCGCGCCACGCTTTGAGACTGGTGGATGGTTCGCTCGGCAACGTGCCGCTGGTTTCCACTGGAACTCTGACGGACCCAGGCGGCTTCACGGTGGCTTCGGAGAACCCGGTGTACGTCATTGGCCCTTACAACAGCGCAGCTCCTCCATCGGCGGGCGGCACCGACACGACCTGGAACACGCCGCCTGTGGATGTGAGCGGGCACGCGTCCGCGGCTGTGATCGCCGACGCTGTTACTTTGCTCTCTAACGCTTGGAGTGACTATGCAAGCCTCGGCATCGGCGGCGACGGAACTGTCACCAACCCTGGTAACCGGAATGCTGGCACTGACTATTACCGCCTTGCGATTGCAGCCGGAAAGAACATCAATTTCCCGCAGCCGACGTCATTCGCCGCTTACCAGGATTTCGGGACCGACGGAGGTGTGCATAACTTCCTCCGCTACTTGGAAAACTGGGGCGGCGGATCGCTGAATTATAAGGGCTCGATCGTGAGCTTGTACTACGCAACCTATGCCACTGGAATCTATAAGTGCTGTACCACGGTATATTCGCCGCCAACGCGAAATTATATTTTCGACTCTGACTTTACCTCTCCACAAGGCCTTCCGCCCGGGACGCCGCTGTTTCGCGACGTGGAAAGCCTGGGATATCGGCAGCTGTTTGCCACGCGAACGACCGGGCAATAGATCCGTCGACGAATTAACTTAGCGAAATACTTGACCCCGATCCGCCAGGATCGGGGTTTCTGTTGTCTCTGAAGAGTGCTTCATGTCAGCGGGGCTTGCGCTGCTGACTTGATTCGGGCCCCCGTCTCACGGCGGGTTCGGGCGGCGGGGCGCTGACTGCCAGATCGGATGACCAGCAATCGGCAAGTATTTTCCACGTGCCGGCGGGCTGCCGCACCAGTACGACCAGATATTTCCCCCGCTCTTCGCGGCGCTTGCCCATGGCCACAGGCACCAGCATCTTGCAGCGACCGAGGTCGATCGCAATCTCGCCGAGCATGTCCAGGCGCAACGATTCCATCTCCACGTCACCCAATCCAGCCTCAAGCAGGGAAATGAGAAATGTCCGGATGGCAGACAGGCTACGAACTGGTGGAACGTTGGAGCGGATGATGGTCGCGTCTGCGGCATAGAGTTCGAGCAGATCGTCGATGTGCTTGTTGTTGCAGGCTTGCGCCCAGTCCAGGATCACCTTGCGGGCGGCTGCCTCGGCGCGGCCGCCGGTGGAAATGCCGGGCGAACCGGGAGCCAGGCCGCGAGCAGTGGACAGTTCGGTCCCGGTAGAAGGTGCCGCGTCCCGTCCCTTAAAGGCAGACCCGGTATTGCCGGGGACAAAATGATGGTAGTGGTGGTGGAAGTGATGCTGTGATGCGGGGTGAGCGTGAACGCCAGCGTCGACGGCGGCAGGCGGGGTGGGAGTTCCGCACCAGAAACAAAAGCGGGCGGCCGCCGGCAGCGCGCCCCCACAGGCTGAGCAACTGTTGTCCGACTCGTCTGTGTCACTGGCTGCGGTCTGCGCGGCCGCGCTTCCCGCGATGCGATGAATCGCTTGCGCGGCGGCGGCGACGGACTCGGCATTCGGTTTCGGCCAGTGAAGATTGCCGTGGAGCCGCTGAAAAAGCTCTTCGATCTCATGGCCTTCGAGGGACAGGTCTTGTGTGGAATCGGGCTTCGGATTGGGCTTCTGCTCAGTCTTCTGATCGGGCCTCCGATCGGACTTCTGATCGGACGTGGGATCGGCGTTCGGATGGTCTGCAGTCACAGCAACCTCATCGCAGATATTGTAGGAGAATTCGCGCGTTAGCGGATGCTGAATCTTATGCGCGCCTCGTAGTCGGTGGGAACTCCATTGCAGAGTGCGGGACGATAGCGCCAGAAACGAACTGCGCCCAGGACGATCCTGTCTTCGTCGGGGCCACCGCTATCCAGGATGAAGGCGCTATGCACGGAACCGTCAACGCCGATTATGAAACTGACCCGGACGCTCGTGCTCTTATCTTGAGCGGGAAGCAGCGGGTCAGGGGTGAGGAGGGCCTCGGGCTGGCGGACGCTTGCACATATTGGCAGAGCCAACGGCTCCGACACAGGAGCGAATTCGGAGATGTGGGCAGGCACGCGGCGCAGCGCCTTTTCTGCCTCGGTGAACGGCGATCGATCCGGAGCCAATGTCGATCGAGACCTAACCGGGTAAAAGGCAAGAAGACAACCGAGGCCGACCAAGGACACGACTGCAGTCAGTCCTTTCCTGCTGATAGTGATTGCGCTCGGCCAGAGACACTTCATCCTGCGTGCTGTGGGCAATTCGTGTTCCACTGGCGGCAACAGTCAATGTGCTTATTATCAATAGGCTAGAGGCTCCGGCTTAAACAGGTCTTTCAAGCGGATTGCAATCCCTTGCGAATGAGCCGAACAGAATCGTAACCAGACCGTGCCTCCAGAACTTGGCCTCATTCATTGGCGCGCGGTCGAATAAGCAGGGAATTAAGCTGGGACGCGATCGGCCTTCCTACGGGATTTCCGATTCTTAGCGGTGTGTGGAACAATGACAAGTCCGGCCTCCGGGCCGCAAGTATCCATGACCGTCACGCCAACCAGCCTTCAACTTGCGCTACTGTCGGCAGCGGTCCTTGGGCTGCATCACGGATTCGACTACGATCACATCGCCGCCATCACGGACATCACAAGCGTGCAAACCAGCCGCTGGCGCGGCATGCGGCTGGGTTTGCTCTACGCCCTCGGACACGCGGCGATGGTTGCGGTGCTGGGCAGTGCCGTAATCGTATTTCAGCTTTCGCTTCCTCATAGCATTGATCGGATCGCCGAGCGGTTAGTGGGGCTGACCTTGCTGATCCTCGGTGTGTACGTTCTGGGGTCGCTGTTCAAGGGAAACGCAGCTCCGCGCAGCCGTTTTCATCTTATCGCCGGTGCGCTGCGTTGGGTCCACTGGAAAATGAAGAGCTACTGGCACGATCACGATGTACCGCGTCCGGCGGACAAAACCTGGAATTACGATTCGAAAACCGTGCTTATGATTGGTGTTGTCCACGGGCTGGGCGCGGAAACACCCAGCCAACTGATGATCTTCTTACTAGCGGCTAATCTGGGCGGAGTCAGCAAGGGCTTTATCGGACTGGCGATGTTTATCGCGGGGTTGCTGGTGATGAATACGGCAATGACAGCGATGGCAGTTGGACTTTTCGGCGTCAGTTCGCGGCTGCCGCGCTTCCAGTTTGTTGTTACCGCGCTGACGGCCATTTATAGCCTGGCGGTGGGCGCTCTGTTTCTGTTCGGGTCGGCGGGACTTCTGCCACCCTTGGGATGAAGCACAGGCGAGCGATTTTGAGTGATGTTATCCTCCAGTCATCTCTCTTACCTATCCTAGTTGATCGTTTTTCACGATCCTTGCGCCTCCAAATCGCGGGCTCAGCTCCCATATATTTCATTCGGCCAAGAATAATTCTGACAAAACCGGTGAGTTAGTAATACAATGTCCGCCTGTAACTTACCCGAGGGGGTTTTGATGACAAATATTGCTAAGGCTATCGACCGGCTCCGCGAGGAACGCCGGGATGCGCAGAACCAAGTCCAAAAGCTTGGGGAAGCTATTTCAGTTCTGGAAAAACTTACTCGTGGCTCGGGCGCAACCATGCGAACGGGAGCGGCCCATCGAGTGAAGCGCGTTCTTTCGGCGGCAGGACGCCGGAGAATTTCACTCGCCCAGAAAGCGCGTTGGGCAAAGATCAGACAGGCCAAGAAAGCGGCCTAAACGCCGGGCGGGCCACAGGCTGCGTGAAGCCTCGCGCTGGACTGAAGCCCGCCGGATTTTTGCATGACAAGTAAGATGGGAGGGCAGGGTATCGCGTTCGCGAGAACCCCAGCCTCAGCGCCCCGAAGGCGGCTAAATCCTACTGTGCTTCCGGTAATGCCTAAAGCATGCGCTGATACGAATCTCAGATAGCGACCTCACTTACAGCTACAGCACTGACTCCTAGCTGTGTCCTCCGCCAAGTTCACGCACAATGCTGCCGACAAATGCCTTCGCGTCTCCAAACAACATCAGGGTGTTATCGAGATAGTAGAGAGGGTTATCAATCCCGGCGAAACCTGGATTCATGCTGCGTTTGATGACCATCGCGGTATGGGCCTTGTCTACATCGAGGATCGGCATGCCGTAGATCGGGCTCGATGGATCGGAGCGCGCGGCAGGGTTGGTGACATCGTTGGCGCCAATCACCAGGGCAACATCGGTCTGGGGGAAATCGCCGTTGATCTCGTCCATCTCGAGCAGGCGGTCGTAGGGAATATCCGCTTCGGCCAGCAGCACGTTCATGTGGCCGGGCATGCGCCCGGCAACGGGATGAATGGCGAAGCGCACGTCCACGCCGCGTTTGGTGAGAGCATCGTACAGTTCTCGCACCTTGTGTTGCGCTTGAGCGACGGCCATGCCGTATCCGGGAACGATGATGACGCGGTTCGCAGCGGATAGGATAGCGGCCGCTTCCTCCGGGGTCGCGCTGCGAACGGGCCGGGCTTCTTCTCCCGCCGGGCCCGAAGTTTGGACCTGACCAAAAGCTCCGAACAGAACATTGGTGAAGGAGCGATTCATGGCCTTCGACATGATGATAGAGAGAATGAGGCCGGACGATCCGTCAAGAGCGCCCGCGATGATGAGCAACTTGCTGTCGAGAACGAAGCCCATGGCTGCGGCCGACAGACCGGCGTAGCCATTCAACAGGGAAATAACCGTGGGCATGTCCGCGCCGCCGATGGGGATGATCAACAACACGCCGAACGCCAGCGCGATCAGGATCATGAATGGAAACAGGGATCGCGAATCGGGATGCAGGACAAGAGTTACGGCGATTACCAGAGCGGCGCTGAGTAGTAGAAAGTTGACGAGATTCTGGCCTTTGTAAGTCAGCGGCCGCTGCGGCAGAATTTCCTGCAGTTTGCCTGCAGCCATCAGGCTTCCGGTCACGGTCAAGCCGCCGAGGATTACTTCCAGCGACAGCACCGCCATCATGAAGCGCGAGATATCGGGCGTGCGCAGATAGTACTCGGCCGAGCCAACCAGCGTTACGCAGAGCGCGCCAAAGGCGTGACTGAGCGCGGTCCGCTGCGGGACCGCCGTCATGGCCACTCTCCCAAGAGGGATCCCGATGATGGTGCCGAGGACCAGCCCAATAGCGATCAGCCGGTAGTCCACGATGCCGTGGTGCAGCAGCGTGCCGCAAATGGCCAGCAGCATCCCGGCTTCGCCCGCCCAGATGCCGTGACGGGCGGTGGTCGGCGAACTCATCCATTTGAGCGAGAGGATGAACAATACGCTCGCGACGAGGTACAACAACTCGATGACGATTTGGCCTCCCGCGAATTCGGGTGTCATTACTTGGCCGCCGGTTTCGCCGCGGGGCGGCTGGATTTGAACATTTTCAACATGCGGTCGGTGATCAGGAAGCCGCCGACAATGTTGCTGGTGGCGGCGATCACGGCAATGAACCCGAAAACGGCGGAGAGCGTGCTCCTGTGCTCGCCGACGAGCACGATCGCGCCTACCACCGCGATTGCATCAAGGGCGTTTGTAAGCGACATCAACGGCGTGTGCAGCAGGGGTGAAACGCGCCGGATCACTTCAAAGCCGATGAATCCAGCCAGCACAAAAATAAAAAGTGCGTCAATCAGGTTCGAACTACTGTTCATTTTTCCTCCGTATAAGTCGCCTTGCAATAGGCACCAGCGGCTACTGCATCCCTGAGAGGTAAGAACTCGGCCGTCCCTCCAGGACTTGAATTATTTCCGGACTTTTCCCAGCGCTGAAGCGCTGGGCTAAGCTCGTTCGCCCCTCCGGGGCCTGATGTCACTGTTGGCAGGCTGTAAGGGCTGTGGCCTATCCAAAACGACAATCACGCAAATGAAAACAATAGTCAGCTTGCCTTGACCAGCGCCGGCAACTTAAAAAACTCGCGGACGCGTGCATTCACTATCTCGCCCCCGTGAGTGAGCAATGTCTCGCGAACAATTTCATCTTCCAGATTCAGATTCAACTTTTGATCTTTGATCAGGTGCGTCAGGAAGGCGGTGATGTTGCGGGCGTACATCATGCTTGCGTGATAGGGGACGCCCGTGGCCACGTTGATCGCACCGATGATGGTTACGCCATGCTTGACAACGGTCTTGCCGGTCTCCGTGATCTCGCAGTTGCCGCCGCGTTCGGAAGCAAGATCGAGAATCACCGAGCCCGGGGCCATACCTTTCACCATGTCTTCTGTTACCAGCACGGGCGATTTCTTTCCTGGAATCACGGCTGCGGTGATGACCACATCGCTTTCCTGCACGGTCTTCCCCAACAGTTCGCGCTGACGGCGATAGAAGTCTTCATCCTGCGCGGTGGCGTATCCGCGCGCATCCTGCGCGTCCTTTGCCTCGATGGGCAACTCGACAAAACGTCCGCCGAGACTCTGCACCTGCTCCTTAGCCGCTGGCCTTAAGTCGTAGGCCGAAATCACTGCGCCCAGGCGGCGCGCGGTCGCGATCGCCTGCAATCCGGCAACACCGCAGCCGATCACGAACACACGGGCCGGCGTGATGGTTCCGGCCGCGGTGGTCAGCATTGGAAAAAAGCGCGGGAGGTGATCAGCTGCTATCAGCACCGCCTTGTATCCGCAGACCGTCCCCATGGACGAAAGCGCATCCATACTCTGGGCACGAGTGGAGCGGGGCATCAGTTCCACAGCAAACGCGGTCACGCTGGCGTTCGCGATCTCTTGCACGATTTCCGCCGAACCGAAGGGGCGCAGAAAGCCGACAAGGATCTGATTGGGGCGGTAAAGCGGCACGTCCTGTTTACCGGTTATATCGTTTGAACCGTAGCAGAGAATCTGCACGACGATGTCGGACATGGCAAACACTGCGGCACGATTAGGTGCAATCTTAGCGCCCTTGTCGGAATACAGGGAATCGGGATAGCCGGCGTCGATTCCAGCGCCGGCCTGAATGTGGACCTCAAAACCAGCTTTGGTAAGCGTCGGGAGGACGGAAGGCACAAGCGCAACCCGACGCTCTCCCGGATAACTTTCTTTTGGAACACCGATGATCACGAGACCTGCCTGTCTGGCGATTTATTGGATCGCGATTGAAAAAAGCTCGGAGCTGCACGGCGCATCAACGTTGTCTTTGCGAGCAACTTCGAGAGAACTGTGGATTCTAGTTGAGTGGGTGGCCGCGCGCAAATGGCTTCACGATTTTCACCTTGCTGTTTCAGGTTTCAGGTTTGATTGCGGCGAGAGGTTCAGCACCAGGCCTTCATTGTCAGCCGTTGCCCTGATGTCAGCGCAGTTATGAAGGATCCAATCGGCGCCAGCTTCTTCCAATTCGCGGCGCAGCATGGTGGTGAGGAACGCAATCACGCGGGCGCCCGCGGCTTTTCCCGCGCGCACTCCGGCCGGCGCGTCTTCGACCACGACACAATCAGCGGGGGCAAACCCAAGCTTCGCCGCAGCTTTTAGATAAGGCTCGGGGTCTGGTTTGCCAATCTTCACATCGCTTGACGTGACTATTGTCGCGGGGATGGGGAGGCCGGCTGCCCGCAAACGCACTTCGGCCAGCGGGCGCGTACAGGAGGTCGCAATCGTCCAGCGATCCGGAGGCAAGTTGCGCAGAAGTTCTCGAGCGCCCGGCAGCAGCACCACGCCCTCGAGATCCTCCATCTCCCTGCGTTCCACTTCGCGATCTTCGCGGTCGAGGTCCGCATTAGGCAGCAGTTCGCGGATGGTGGTTCGACTCGGGCGGCCGTGCGCCAATCGGACCACGGTCTCCGGGTCAAAGCCATGTTCGGCCGCCCACCGGGACCACACCCGCGCGACCGCAGGAGTGGAATCGATGAGCACCCCGTCCAGGTCAAAGAGCAGGGAACTGCAGCGGATAGCGGTCATCCTTCTAATTTACATTGCTGGTTTACATCGCCGGCCAGGTAAGCGGCTTTTGATTGGACTATTTACCATGTTCGGCGCCAAAGCGGCATTTCTGGGATTAGGAGATGCCACTGGTTTTAACACTTCTTTAATAAACGGTCCTGTCCCGGCCGGCATCGAAGAATTACCGGAGGAAACCATGCTGAATATTCTATGCAACCGCAAAATCGTGTATCCGACTCTTGCTGTTCTGATAACGCTTGCCACAGTGGCCTGCAACTCGGGGACAAAGCCTGCGTCGGAATCAGCGCAGGCCTCAAATCAGATCATTGG
>JBAVAA010000257.1:0-3429 GCA_049585515.1 Terriglobales bacterium
CTTTACGGGTGAATCAAGTTAAGAAATTAATGCTCACAAAGGCGGCCGGACATGCCGAAGCCCGAAAAGGTGCTGGTCCCGCACCGAGCAATAGGGCTGAGCCGGAGAAAGCCAAACGCGCCCAAGGCGCAGGCCCAAGCGACGCCGAGGAATGGTCTCTCGCTGAGAAATTAGGGCAGATACTCATGGTTTCGGCGATCGACCTCATCGCACTCACTCTTAGTGACAGAAAGCGATGTTTAGAATCGAACGAGGAGCGGTTAGACAAAACTCGCTGGGCAGCCGCGGTTTTGACGGATGAGAACACGTATGAGCGACTCGACACGATGGAGGCCGCCCTCGACCGTCGCCTCAACGTAACAATCGAAGCGTTATTAGCCAAAAAGAGGGCAAAGTGCTTCCAATCTTCCTGGCGGAGTTGCAACGCGAAGTGAAACTGCCTGGGGGTGGTATGGAAAAAGGCGTCGTCCCAAGAGTTAGAAACGAAACCTTGTCGCGAAATCGAGACCCGCCCGGATGGCAGTTCCATGGCACCAGTTGAGTACGGCACCACCGACCAATATTCCCCATTTTCAGTTGTTGGGTTCGCGAAGACAGCGGTAACTTTAAGGGGCGTATCCGCAGAGTGACACTGTTGTTTCTAGCTACATGTGTCCAAGGCTATTGTGACTGCTAACGACCCGATGCAGGAACCGCGCCTTCTCGCGCGCGATCCTAGGCCACCTTTTGGCTCTCGGGCTTCGTACAGATACTCTTCTCTTGCCGCGAAAACCCGCATGGCGCCCTAAGTATTGGCACCATCCTCGCTCAGAAGTACTGATACCGTAACGCCCCCAAGGTCACCTTGCTTCGACTCCATCGTGAGCCTAAGAATGATAGTGCAAGTCCTCCCTTCATCCGATCACCAGGAAACCACTGAAATTATGACCCATTCGCGCTCACTGCCCACATTTGTGAAGCCCGTGCTGCTGGCAATCGTCTCGCTCTTGCTGACAAGCGTATTGTCCGCCGCGGCTTACGCACAAAGTGTAACCTTCGCGGGCACCCAGACCGTGTTGCCAGTCACAGGGCTCAACTCCCCCTACGGAGTTGCCGTCGACGCAGCTGGTGATCTCTTCGTCCCCGATACCAACAACCAGCGTGTGGTGGAATTGCCTGCAGGTTGCAGCAGCAGCGCCTGCCAAACGACTGTAGGCAGCGGAATGTCCTACCCGGAGGGTATTGCGGTAGATGGAGCGGGTGATGTCTTCATCACCGACACCTTCAACAACCGCGTGCTGGAGGTTCCGGTAGGTTGCACCAGCAACGCGTGCCAGACCACTGTGGGATATGGACTGAACGAGCCGTACGGTGGCGTGGTGGTGGATGGAGCAGGCGATGTCTTCATCCCGGATACGGGCAATTCCCGCGTAGTCGAAATTCCAGCCGGCTGCAGCAGTAGCGCCTGTCAGACCACGGTGGGCAGCGGGCTATCGGGCCCACGCGGACTAGCGGTGGATGCGGCGAACGACATTTTCATCGCAGATACCCATAACAACCGCGTGCTCGAGATTCCAACCGGCTGCACTAACAGTTCGTGCCAGATCACCGTGGCCAGCGGACTGAATACACCCTTCGGCGTGGCATTGGATGGAAGAGGCGACGTTTTTATTGCGGACACTTACAACAGCCGGGTCGTAGAAGTTCCGGCCGGCTGTACGAGCAGCCCCTGCCAGATTCTAGTCGGTACTGGACTAAATAATCCTGAGGGGTTGGTGGTGGATGGTGCAGGCGATGTCTTCATCGCCGACACATTTAACAGCCGCATCGTTGAGGTGCAGTCGGTTTCGGTCAACCTCGGCAATGTCAATGTTTGTCCGGCTGGCCAAACCGGCCCCGCACCATGCAATCAGATGGTCACGCTGAACTACAACGTCGCGGCCAATACGACGTTTGGAGCAGTCAGCGTAGTCACACAGGGCGCACTCAATCTCGATTTCGGTCTCGGCAGCGGCAGCACCTGCAGCGGCACGATCTCTGGGGGGAGTACTTGCACTGTGAACGTCACTTTCGCGCCGCTCACCCCGGGTGCGCGAATGGGCGCGGTGCGCCTCACGGATAACTCGGGCATCGCGCTGGCCACTACCATGATTCATGGCATTGGTCAGGGGCCAGCCACTGCAATTGGACCCGGTGTTCAGACCACGGTGCCGACCAGCGGACTGGTCAACTCGTATGGGATCGCGCTCGATGGAGCAGGTGATCTCTTCATCGCCGATCCCAGCAACAAGCGAGTGGTGAAGGTTCCGGCCGGTGGAGGTCCGCAGACCACCGTCGGCAGCGGACTGAGTTCGCCGATCAAAGTGACGGTGGATGGCGCGGGCAATGTGTACATCGGGGATACTGGCCTCAACCAGGTGGTGAAGGTTCCGGCCGACGGAAGCCCGCAGACCACAGTGGGTAGCGGACTGAACCTTGCCTACGGAGTGGCGGTGGATGGAGCGGGCGATGTCTTCATCGCGGATAGCGGCAACAACCGGA
Organism: Terriglobales bacterium; assembly: GCA_049585515.1. Classification (GTDB taxonomy): domain Bacteria; phylum Acidobacteriota; class Terriglobia; order Terriglobales; family Acidobacteriaceae; genus Acidiflorens. Next base: position 2,521 of record JBAVAA010000257.1, read on the forward strand.
TCGTCGAGGTTCCGGCGGATGGAAGTCCACAGGTCACGATCGGCAGTGGACTCACTGACCCGATCGGAGTGGCGGTGGATGGAGCGGGGAACGTCTTTGTCGCGGACAGAACCGGCTATCCCCACCGGGTGGTAAAGATCCCGGCGGGTGGAGGTCCCCAGACCACGGTCGTCGGCGGTCTTAATCAACCGACTGGAGTGGTAGTGGATGCGGCAGGCAACGTCTTCGTGGCAGACTTCGACGGCGGACGAATATTGGAAGTTCCGGCGGATGGAAGCTCGCCCACCACGGTGGGCAGCGGAATGTACGATCCCTTCGATATGGCTTTGGACGGCGCCGGCAATGTCTTCATCATGGATTGGGGTAACAGCCGGGTGGTGAAGGTGCAGCGTTCGCAGCCGCCAACGTTGACCTTTGCGTCGACTGTGGCAGGTCTCACCAGTACTGACAGCCCGCAGTCGGTCTCCATTCAAAACATTGGCAACCAGCCGCTCGATGCCGTTACTCCGGGACTTGTAGTCGGCGGGCCAAACTTTGTGCAGGTCGCGGGCTCGGGTACGCCGGCAGATTGCACCAGCAGTTTTTCGCTCGCGCCGGGAGCAAGCTGCAATGTCAGCATCAGCTTCGAGCCGCAGAGCGTCGGCAATCTGATGGCTGCGGCAACATTCACGGATAACGCGCTGAATACGATTCCCTCTGTCACTGAAAGCATCACGCTCCAAGGTACGGGCCAGGCAACACAGACGGGACTGACTCAGACGATAACTTTCACGCAGCCGGCTCCGGCGAGTGCGAGCTATTACAGCGCGTTCACCGTGGCCGCACAATCGACTTCCGGACTAACAGTAACGCTGTCCGTGGATGCGAGCAGTTCATCGGTCTGCTCGCTCGGAACATCAAGCGTGGCGA
>JBAVAA010000258.1:0-7073 GCA_049585515.1 Terriglobales bacterium
AAAATAAATTCCATAAGGGCAGAATGCCCACGCCCAGCCTGACCATTTCGCGATCCGCTCCCCAAAACTGATGCGCGCGATGAAGAAAACAACAATGCACACCAGCGCCGACATCAAGGCATTTAACGAAAGCAGCACGACTGCGGAGGTCTTCGTATAAGTGCCGAAAATCTTGAAAACGCCAGCAATTAAATAGGGATAAACCGGAGTCATCCAGGCGCTGGGCCCCGTGTCCTCAAACAGAGGGCTCCCAAATCCGCGCCCCTGCACAATCGAGTACGCGAGTTTGCCCGCTTCGAAGCCCATGTGCCAGTGGTTGCGCTCCGGATTGAGTTGATCGGGCAGCAAAAACACCATGACCACCAGGCGGATCGCCAACGCCGCGAGCACCATCGAAATCAGAAAGGATGGAAAACGCGCCGGTCGCGACATCTCAGAGGCGCTCGCGTTGAAAGAATGTGGCAAGGATGAGTCTTTTCTTCTCTCGATAATAAAGCACAAAAGCGCGGGAAACAGAAATCGAGCCTGGCGGCCACTTGCAGCCTCTTCCAACGGCTCGTAGCATCTAATCACTAACACATCTAATCATTAACAATGGATCCATCCCCCCAAAGAAACGGCACAAACGGACGAACCCACCTGGCCCTCGGCGAGATCTTCAACTTTGCCTTTGACACTTTCCTCAGTAACAAAGTCCGCTTCACTCTCACCGCCCTCGGCATGGTCATAGGGACGGCCTCGCTCATCCTCGTAACCACCATCGGACTTACCGGCAAGCAGTACCTACTGAATCAGATTCAAGCCATAGGCTCGAACTGGATCTATGCCGAATACGAAAGCGGCGGCGGACGCATCTCCAATTCCGGCAATGACGCGCTGACCATTGAAGACATGCAAGCCGTCCAGCATCAGGTGGGTGGCATCGTTGCCGCTTCGCCCGTGCTCCCGCTCAACGAGCGCGTGGCCGTCGGCGGCGGCAAGGAGCGCGATCTCCAGATCCTGGGGGTTTATCCCGAGTACGAACAAGTCCGAAACCTGATCATGCTCGAAGGACGTTTCTTCGATCAGCAGGATTCGCAGGCCCACAACAAGGTTGGCGTCATCACCCCAAGACTGGCGATCCAACTCTACGGTTCTGAGCAGGCCGCGCTGGGCAAGACCCTAAAGCTCAACGGGCTCCCCTTCACCATCATCGGCACCTTCCGCGAACGTGTGGATACCTTCGGGCAATCGGAGGTGACGGAAAACACCATGCTGATTCCCTACAGCGTGATCCGCTACTTTCAGGAAGCGCCCACGGTGAAGCAGATTTTTTTCTCTGCCGCCGATGCGTCGCTGGTGGTCCCGGTCACCGCCCAGGTTCAGCGTGTGATTCAGTCGCGCCACCGCCCGGAATCCGTCTATAGCGTCCGGAACCTGACCCAACTGGTTTCAATGGCCGACAAGATCACGACCTCGATGACGATGGTTCTGCTGGCGGTATCGCTGGTGGTGTTGCTGGTCAGCGGCATTGGCATCATGAACATCATGCTCGCCACCGTCAGCGCGCGCATTCGCGAGATCGGAATCCGCAAGGCGGTCGGCGCCACCAATCGTGAGATTCGTTTCCAGTTCTTGTCCGAAGCCGTTCTCATCTCGCTCATCGGCGGCGTCATCGGCATCGTCATCGGCCTCGCGATCCCTTTTTCCGTCCGCTACTTCACCGAGTACCGCATCCCCATTTCCGGTCTCTCCGCTATCATCGCCATCCTGGTCTCGTCGCTGGTCGGAATCCTGTTTGGCACCGTGCCCGCCATCCGCGCCGCCCAACTAGATCCCGTCGAAAGTCTGCGCTACGAATAGCAGGATTCAGGTGACAGGTCGCAGCTCGTAGAAATACCAGTAGTGTCCTAGTTTAGTTTCTTCACCACGGAGTTTCACAGAGTCACGGAAAAACCCATTGGCAAAGTCAAGATTCTGTGGGTTTTTGAAAAATTGTCGGTTTTCTCCGTGGCTCCGTGACTCCGTGGTGAAAAATGGCAAGTTTAAAACTATCCGGAATTCGAAGACCTGTCCCCTGCGAAGTGCATTCTGCGATACTTGTATGCCCTATGAATCTGACTCTCGACAATAAAGTCGCTCTCATCACCGGCGGATCGCGCGGCATCGGCGCGGCGGCGGTCCAGCTCTTTGTGGCCGCTGGCGCAAAGGTCGTCTTCAACTATCAGGCGGCGAAAGCGCAAGCCGAGCAGTTGGTGAGGGAGTGCGGCACGGCCAGCTGTCGCGCCGTGCAGAGCGATCTCTCGACCACGCAGGCAGCCCAACAGCTGGTATCGTCTGCGATTTCGGCCTTCGGACGCCTCGACATTCTGGTCGCCAATCACGGTATCTGGCCGCCGGAGGACGCGCCCGTCGACCGCATGCCCGATGAACAGTGGCATCGTACGATTGCCGTCAATTTGGACAGTGTTTTCGCCCTCGTCAAGCATGCGGTCGCACAAATGAAGAAGCAAGGAGGCGGCGGCCACATCGTTCTCGTCAGTTCGACCGCCGGACAGCGCGGCGAAGCCTTCCACTGCGACTACGCCGCCTCAAAAGGAGCGCTGATCAGCATGGTGAAAGGGCTTTCGACCGAACTGGCGCCCGACCATATCCATGTCAATTGCGTAGCCCCGGGATGGGTGGCAACCGATATGTCGGCGGCAGCTCTGAACGATCCGCCAACCCGCGAAAGGGTCTTTCGCACCATTCCCATGGGTCGAGTGGGAACGCCCGATGAGATTGCCGGCCCGATTCTGTTCCTGTGCACGCCCTACGCCGGATTTATCACCGGCGAGATCTTCAACGTAAACGGCGGCGCCGTCCTTGTAGGGTAGGCGTAGAGACAGCCGCCCCCGGCTGTCCTGGTGAGCGCAGCGCACCCGACTCGGTACAGCTAAAATCGCTTGGACCGCTTCTAATTAAATGTCCATGTACCGATTTCTTCCCATCCTGCTGCTGTGCGCCCTATGCGGCGCTCAAATTAATCCCGCGCCCGCGAAGCCTCAACCTCCCATCAACCTGAACGACTCTGACAACGCCCGCCAGGCGCGCGCCGTTCTGGATAAGACGATCGAAGCTCTTGGCGGCCAACCCTACCTCACCTACGAAAACCGGGTCGAGGAAGGCCGCTACTATCCGCTCTATCACGGACGCACCGAAAGCACCGGCATTCCCTACCGCTACTACGTCGAGTACCCCGACCGCGACCGTTTCGAAGTCCTCCACACCAAAGACATCCATGTTATCCCCGGAGCGATCGACATCGGAGGTGTGAAGGTCAAGAACAAGTTTGATCTCGCCCTGATTCACAATGGCAACAAAGGCTACGAGATCACTTATAAAGGAACCGCAGCCCAGGACAAGCTCGAGTTGGAGAACTACCTCCGCCGCCGCCAGCATTCGCTCGAATGGGTGTTCCGCAAATGGATCCGCGATCCGAGTGTGGCCATGTTCTACGATGGCACGTCTGTAGTTGATGGCAAGGTGACCGAAGGAGTCACGCTCCTCAACAGCCAGGACGATTCCGTCAGCGTTTTCCTCGACCAGAACACGCACTATCCGGTCAAGATCAGCTATTCGTGGCGCGATCCGGAAGACAAGCAGAAAGATGTGGAAGAAGAGGTTTACGACAGTTACAAACCGGTGCAGGGAATCTGGACGCCGCACTCCATTACCCGCTATTTCAACGGAGAAACCTCGCAACAGCGCTTCATCGCCACTGCCAGCTACAACCAGAAGCTGCCCGATTCAATGTTCGAAGCCGCGGTGACCTACGATCCCGCCGCGCCTCCCAAAAAGCGCTGATCTGTCAATATTTTTGCGATCGTACATGCAGGCTCAATCCGATTGTTTCCAGCAAAACTAAGGCGACTTTCGCCTCCGTGGCCGACTCCCCAAAGGCAAGAACCGGCGAGAAGTTTCAAACCTTCCAACGGACTTCGACATCCAAAAGGCCTTCTGCGAGTCTTATGACGTTGCGTGTCAAGTCGCTGTTTTTGATCAAGATTTTCCTGACATGCTTCGCTGTTTGCGCGCTGACTGCACTGCAATTCGGTTGCGCCGGCGTCGGTGGTGGAATAGGGGTTCAAACTCCCGCTCCGGCGAATCAGCCCGCATTCAAACATGTCGTCCTCGTGGTGGAGGAAAACCACAGCTACACCGAGGTGATAGGCAGCTCGTCAATGCCCTATTTCAACAGTCTGGCGTCGAAATACGGCCTGGCTTCACAATATTTCGCCAATGGGCATCCTTCCATTCCAAACTACTTCATGCTTACCACCGGACTATCGGAAACGTTCGATGACAATTTCTCCGGCACAATCAGCGACGACAACATCGTCCGTGAGCTGGTGAAGGCGGGCAAAACCTGGAAATCCTATGCGGAGTCTCTTCCTTCACCTGGTTATTTAGGCAGCGATTCCGGACTTTACCTCCGGCATCACAACCCATTCTCCTATTTTTCGGACGTGCAAAACGATGGCTCTCAGGCTGCGAATATAGTGCCCTTCACGCAATTCGCCACCGACCTCGCCGACAACGCGCTACCGCAATACTCCTTCATCGTACCCAACCGTATGGACGATGCCCACGACGGCACCCTCGCTCAGGCTGATGCCTGGCTTCAAGCCAATATCGCGCCGCTGATCTCGAATCCGGCATTTCAGAATAACGGCCTCTTGATCATCACTTTCGATGAAGGCGATCAGGCCGACCTTAACCATGGCGGTGGACAAGTTGCCACTCTCGTCATTAGCTCCCAAGCCAAAAACGGATTCCAATCCCAGACCTTCTACCAGCATCAAAGCACCCTGCGGCTCATCCTTGCCAGCTCGGGAGTCGGTACCTTCCCCGGTCTCGCCGCAACCGCTCCCGACATGACTGAGTTTTTTGCCGGCCATTAGGTTCTCGGATTTACTCAGGGCCTCGCCTGTTAACTTCGCCCTTAGGACGGTAGAAACTCGGCAAAACCGGCCCAAGTTCCTTTGCGGATACCCACAAATATCTACAACTCCCAGAATAAGTTAGGGATTGCGCTGCTCAAACGAACCACGAAGTGTGTCTTTTTTGCCACAGACGGAATTTCGCCGATCACGCTAAGCTGATACACAGCAAAAGACTTACATATCCCCCGTTGGCACACGAGCAAACAATTCGTGCCGCTGTGACTTGCACAGGAGTCGGACTGCACAGCGGCGCCCCGGTGAGTCTGCGGATTCTTCCCGCCCGTGCCGGAACCGGAATCGTGTTCCATCGTACCGATCTCGACGGCTTTGCCATCGAGGCCAGTGGACGCAACGTCGCCCGCGTCAGTTACGCCACCAGCCTGATGAAGAAGGGCGTACTGATCTCCACCACCGAGCATCTGCTCTCGGCGTTTACCGGCGTCGGCATCGACAATGCTATCGTTGAACTGGACAACCTCGAACTCCCCATTCTGGATGGCAGCGCCCGGCCATTTGTCGAGATGATCCAAAGGGCTGGTATTCGGAAACAACGTAAGCAGCGCACTTATCTCCGGATTGTGCGCGATATCGAATTGCGCGAGGGCAATAAATTCATTGGCGTGTATCCGGCGGATATTTATTCGGTGTCGTATTCGATCAACTTCCCTCACGCCCTCATCGGCAAGCAAAGTTTCTGCGTACGGCTGACCAATGGCAGCTATCTGAAACAGATTGCGCCCGCCCGCACGTTTGGATTCCTGGACGAAGCCGACGCCATGCGGCAGCAGGGATTGATCCGCGGAGCATCATTCGAGAATGCGATCGTGATGAACCGCAACGACGTGCTGAACCCCCCCTTGCGTTTCCAGGACGAGTTCGTGCGCCACAAAGTTCTGGACTTGATTGGCGATCTCGCTTTGATTGGGAAACAGATACTGGGTTCTGTGGTCGCCGACCGCGCCGGCCACGCCATGCATACGGCGCTGGTATCGCGTATTCTGCGCAACCCGTCGTACTGGGAGGAAACCACCCTCGAAGATGCAACCGCCGCCCCGGCGGTCATGTCCGCAGCCAGCCTAAGCGCCTAAAGTCAATTGCGAATTTGCTCTCTCCGCCATCAACCGCCGCAGTTCCGCTTCCGCTTCGGCGCGTACGCGGTCGGCAAATGAGTTGGCGCTCTGCCGGTGGTCGTCGCCGAGCACCGACAAGCGCACTCGCAAATAAGGCTGGTCTTCCTCAAGACGCCGCAACAACCGCTGCGTCCTGGCGATTTTTTCATCCAATGGAATTGTGGGTGTAATCATGTCGGCACCTATCTCATAAATCTATTCACGTGGCTCAAAATGTTTCTGTAGAGACGGGGGTTGCCCCGCGGGCACCCATGAACCATGCGCGAGCAAGAACGGGAGCGCACGGCTTCACAGGTTGCGGAAAAAGTCTGGCTTCGTATCACGGTATCGCTTTAGCGATACCGTAAGCCCTGAAAATCAGACGCCCCTTTAGGGGCTGGGCGTCGGAATTGGACTTTTTCCGCGCTCTGTTCAGCCATGCCACCAGATGGACGCGGCAAGACCCACTCCTAGACTGCCACAGCCGAAGCCGCGCGCAAGTTACAAAGTGGATTCTGGGTGGAATGAGCTTTCGAAAATTTCGCAGCGAAATATTTAGCGAACGACGAGGTAGCCCCGCAATAGTCCGGGCATTTCGCTCTGCATGCGGTCGGTCAGCCATTTATCAAGCTGATATTGCGAGCTCTGCGGAACTTCGATGAAGCGGATGCCCATGTGGCCGGCCTCTTTGGCCCACGCGACTTCGCCTTTCAGTTCAAGCGAGACATTCGTGGAGGGCAGCGTAAAACGAAACTGCGCTTTGGTTCCCGGCGGTAATTTCCCCTGGATGCGAATCGCCATCCCGCCCTCGCTCAGGTTGGTCGCCGTGGCGGTCATTTCCTGGTTGTGTGGAAGGCTGATGCACAGCGGCATATCCATGGGGTGGCGGAAGTAGCGGCGCCGTTCCCGCACCATAAAATTGAGCGCCGCATTAAAGCAACGCGAGGCATGCAGCAGGGTCACGGGTTTCTGCAGAACGAAATTGGCACCGGCCGTGAAC
>JBAVAA010000259.1:0-1960 GCA_049585515.1 Terriglobales bacterium
TCGAACAAGTCCGGCCTGGGCGCGTCGAACAAGTCCGGCCTGGGCGCGTCGAACAAGTCCGGCCTGGGCGCGTCGAACAAGTCCACGATCCGCTAAGTGAACCCGTGCTGTAGGTAAAGTTCAGGAAAGCTTGCGTTGGAAGGGGCTGAGTACTCAGCCCCTTTCGTTTTTCACCAGAACTTCCGTTCCAATGAGTCGCGGACGAAACGCCATCCGGAAGCAGCCAGACTACGACGCTTCACCAGGATCTTTGCCGTTCCCGACAACCCGACAAACAGCGAACCGTCTCCCTTTAAGGCTACTGTGGCCACGTAATACTGCGGCTGCCGAAAGCCAGTGTACGATTTCGCCTGTTCAACGAGGCCCTCTGGAAGAGACTCGGGCGCGGGCGCGATGTTGGCAACGGAACCGGAGATCAAACCAAAGGATGAATCCGGGTGTAAATCCACGTGTGCGCCGGGCTGCAGGTCACGCAACCCAACCTCGGGCACATAGATTCGCGCCAGCACCGTCGTCAAGTTGTCTATTTCCGCGATTTCTGCGCCTGCCTGCAGTTCTGCGCCGAGCAAGTCTTGCAAGCGGGGAGTAGCCACAACTCCCTGGAGTGGGCTGAAGATCTGGAGTTTGGTGACTTTAGAGTCCAACGCTCGGCTATGCTCTGCAAGACGCTCGCGTTCGCGTTCCGCGGTTCCAAACGCCGTATAACTCAGTTGAGCCTGGGTGGCGCGGGCCGTCGCTACACTTAGGTCAGCATGAACCCGCTCAGCCTCCGATTCCAAATTGAGATTGCTCATCCTCACCAGCGGGCTCGCGGCTGAAACCACCTCGCCTTCCTTAGCCAGCACCTCGCTCACCCGCCCAGGTACTTCCGCACGAATGACCGCCCGCTGGCTCGGCTCGATGACAAATCTTCCCTGGATGGTGTCGGGCCACACCGGAACCAGCAGAACCGCGAGAATCCCCGCACTTAGCCCAGCCAGCCGTACTGGGGTTAGCCGGACCTTTAAGCGCTCTTTCTTGTCGAGGTAAACCACTTTGAGGAACCTCCCAAAAGCTAAAATACGTGAGCGGAAGACCTTGTAGGTTAGCCACACCGCGAATACCCAAGCCCAATCGGGCGAGTACTTCGCGACGACCCGGTAAAGGATTTGCACTATGGCGAACAGAAGCAGATAGCTGTATGCACCGGAAAGGAACGCGTAGACGGCGAACAGCAATCTACGCAGTGGGGGCACGTATTCCACCTCTACCGGCAACCGGAACAGGTGCTTCTTCGTCAAGCTCGAGACATACAGAGTAGAACGTTCCTTCAGGTCCCCGATGCCGAGCAGTTCCGTGAAGATGAAATAACCGTCCAGTTTGACCAGCGGGTTTACGTTGAGCAGGACCACGCCGATTCCGGTAATGAGGATGAGTTTGTAGGCAATGTCGTGGATCCACATACCCGGCGTCGTGGCCCACCACACAACGGTAATCACGGAGGAGAAGATCAGCTCGATCCAGATACCGGCAATCGCGGTGGCGATGCGCTCCCAACGGCCACCGTACACCCAGACCTCGCCGCTGTCGTTGAAGAAGCAGGGCATAAAATACATCAGGAGAAAGCCTTGGCTGTGCACACTGGCGCCGAAGTGTTTGCACGTCATTCCATGTGCGCTCTCGTGGAAAAACGCAGCCAGAGTGAACAGGATCCATACTTCCATGAAGTCCACGAAGTTTTTGTCGGTGAGGTTGTAGTACTCGAACGTGTCGTGCCAGATCTCTACCCAATGGCTGTTTAAGATTGCAGTCATAAAGCCAATCATCCCCACCGCCAGAAGGTTGAACCAGGTGGAATAAAAAAACTTGGCGTATGGATAAGCCTTGTTCAGGAACTCGTTGGGATCATAGGCAAGGATCGTGACTTCGGCGAGGTCTCCCCACTTGGGCTTGCGGCGCTTTTCCCGCTGCTTCTTCAGTT
>JBAVAA010000260.1:0-10889 GCA_049585515.1 Terriglobales bacterium
CCCGTGACCGCGTCCATATGTTTTTCATCGACAGCCACCGTACGCCCCACCGCATCGAAAAACTTTGTCGCCGTTTCCAGATGCTCCCTGGTGGCGAATTTTCCCTTGCACAGCGCCGTCATGCCCGCGCCCAGAACGCATGGAGTATTCGGCATCGCGCGCACCACGGGCACCTCTTTCTCCAGCGCCCGCTCAATCATCTCTGTAGGAACCGACGCCGCCACCGAAATTACCAGCTGCTTCCCGCTCAAATGCGCGCGGATTTCTCGCACCACCTCCGCTACCACCTGCGGCTTCACGCAAAGAAAAACAATGTCGGCGTCCTTCACCGCCTCGGCGTTGTCGGTCCCCGCGTGCACCTTCAACTTCTCCTTAAGCAACCGCGCCCGATCCGCATGCGCCACCGTCGCCCAGGTCTGCCCCGCCGACAGCAATCCATCGCGCAGAAACGACTGCAGAAGAATCGACCCCATCTTCCCAGCGCCTAACACCGCCACTTTTTTCTTAGCACTCAAACTCTGCCCCATGCCAGTTCTCCCAACCGGTATTAGTAGAGAAACCATCAGACTACACGAATCCCGGACGATTGCGGAGGTCAGCGGTCAGAGTGCAGAATCGAAAACGTTGGACCCAATCGATGACGGCTGAAGGGCGAGCCTTCCCCTCTGCGATCTGCCCTCTCACCTCTGCAATCGTCTTTGACTACCCTACAATCTCCTCCGGCACCATCTTCAAGATCTCGCGCCCAATCGGCAAAGAAGCCGTCGCCGCCGGAGATGGCACATTCAACACATGCAAGAACCGCTCGCGCGCAACAAACCTAAAATCATCCACCAGCGCGCCATCCGCTCCCACCGCCTGCGCCCGTACTCCCGATCCGCCCGGCGTCATATCTTCCATCCGCACCGCCGGCACCAGGCGCTGGCAAGACCGTACGAACTCCCGCTTCCACAACGATCGCCGGAACTCTTTCAGTCCATTTTTCCAGTGCTGCCGAGCCATCGCTCGAAACCCCGCATCCATGAAGACTTCCATTGTTTCGCCGAAATCAAAATCTCTCCACCGGTATCCCTCGCGCCGGAACGCGAGCACCGCATTCGGTCCGGCATCCACCTTGCCCTGAATTCGCCGCGTGAAGTGCACGCCCAGAAATGGATACCGCGGATCAGGCACGGGATAAATCAACCCCCTTACCAACTCGCGCCGCGCGGCCGCCAAATCGTAATACTCTCCGCGGAACGGCACGACCAGCATCCCCGGATCGTCCCCCGCCATACGCGCCACCCGATCACTGTACAGTCCCGCGCAATTCACCACATACCGTGCCGAAAAATCTCCCACCCGCGTTCGCACCACCACTAGATTCGACTTTTCATCCGAAGCCCGCTCAAATCCGACGACACCGGCGTTCACCCGAATCTCCGTCCCACTTCCCACCGCAATCTCCGCATATTTCGCCGTCACCACCGCGTAATCCGTAATCCCCGTTGACGCCACGTGCAGCGCCCGCACGCCACCCACGTGCGGCTCGATCTCCAACATCGCCTCCCGCGTGAGCAGCCGCAAGCCCGCAAGCCCATTCGCCACGCCGCGCGCAAGTAACTCATCGAGAAGCGCCGCTTCGTCCGGGTTAGTGGCCACAATCAATTTTCCGCACACCTCATGCGGAATTCCATACTGCGCGCAGAACTCCACCATCTCCCGCGCACCCGCCACACACAAGCGCGCCTTCAACGACCCTGCCTTGTAATAGACGCCGCTGTGGATCACTCCACTGTTGTGTCCCGTCTGATGCCGAGCCACGCCAGCCTCTTTCTCAAGAACCACTACGCGCAGACGAGGGAAGCGCTCACCCACCTGCATGGCAAAAGAGAGCCCAACAATCCCCCCGCCGATCACAGCAATGTCATAGGTCATAAGCTTGCGTAAGGACAGCCGCACCGAAGATGATGCTACCTCACACGAGGTTGGCGCACCGTGACGCAGGGAAAGAAGTAACAGAAGGAAGTTTGTGTGTGGCGCGGGCGCCCTCGCCCGCGGCCTTTGACTCTAGCCGTAGCGACAGCCGCCCCCGGCTGTCCAGCCGTGCAAAGCACGGCAGCCTCACATCAGAAGACTGCCCTACTGCACCGTCAACGTCACCAGATCCGAGTGTGCCGCTCCACCCGCCTCCGTAGCTGTCACCGTAATCTGCGAGGTTCCCACCACAGTCGGAGTCGCCACCGTCACAAAGGTCGATCCCGGCAAGCTTGCGAGCGCCGACGTTGCCGTGACCGTCACCGTAGCTGGATTCGGCACGATTGCTGGCGCGGTATATAAGCCCGTTCCGTCCACCGTACCATTCACTCTTCCACCAGCCACCGCCCAAGTCACGTTCTGGTCAGTCGAGCCATTCACCGTCGCTTTGAATTGTTGCTGAGTAAGTCCCGCCGGCCACGTATTCCCCGCCTCATCGGCAAACAGAGTCGCCAAGCCGGGATTCACTGTGACCGTGACCGGTGGCGAGGTGGTGCTGCTTCCGCCAACCCCGCCACAAGAAAGCAAAGCCATCAGCCCAACCCCCAGGAAAATTGCCTTAATCGAAGGATGGAACTGCGGTCGACCATGTCGCCTGCACCCGAGTCCCACAGTGCCAACCACCACCCAGGCAAGTGTGAAGAATGGCAGACCGTAAGGACGAGCGGGCGCATAAAGACGACCACCCCTGCCGGCCCGTCTGGCGAAGGCAAGCGCGTCCCCGCCCATCCCAGGCGGGCACATCGTCGGCAGGTTCGGTCCACAGGTCCAAACAGTCAGCGTAACTGGAGTCGTCTTCGCCCCTGCTGCAATCGACGCCGGACTGAAAACACAACCCGTTAACTCTATCAAGTTTGCGCAAACAAGACTCACCGCCGAAGTAAACAATCCACTCGCGGGAACCGCCGAGAATGTATAACTCGCACTCTGTCCTGCCAGCACCGTTGCGGCTGCGCTGCCCGTGTCCGTCCATGTGAAGTCCGGTGCGGTAGCCGTCACCGTCAGTGTCTCCGTCGCAGTAGCATGGGTCAGAGTGCCGTCTGTTCCTTGGATCGTGAAATTAAACGTCCCCGACGTGGCGCTGCCCAGTGTCACGGTAAATGCGGTTCCTCCTGCACTCGGCGTCACCGTTACCGGAGAAATCGTGCACGTACTCGGAGCCCCCGCCGTACACGTCAGCCCCACGCTCCCGCTGTATCCATTCACCGCCGTCAGCGTCCCGTTCCATGTCACCGTCTGATTGACCACCGCCATACTAGGAGTCGCCGCGACCGCAATCGTAAAGTCCGTAGCCGGTTTCGTAGCCACCATTAGCGATTCCGTCGGCGTAGCATGCGTCAGAGTTCCGTCCGTTCCCTGCACCGTGAAGTTGAAAGTCCCCGCCGTCGAACTGCCTAGCTTCACCGTAAATGGAGTTCCCGCCGCCGTCGGCACCAATGGAACGGGTATAACGCATGTGCCCGGAGCTCCCGCCGTGCACGTTAACGTCACGCTCCCGCTGTATCCGTTCAAAGCAATCAACGTCCCGTTCCACGTCACGGTCTGATTCACCACAGTCGTATTCGGAGCCGCCGTCAGCGCAATCGAAAAATCCGGCGACGTCGTCAGCGCGTAATTCCAAATGCCCCGCCCGTACGTGGATGCGAACAGCGTCTTCGTGCCCGCGTTAGGGTTAAAAAGTTGCAGCGCCGTTACCGGCGCGTTGGGCAGGAAGCCCTCCGCAGTCGCCCCTGGCATCGGCCCAACTTCGGTCCAGCCCGGCGTTGTTGTCGAACTTACAAAAATGCCGACATCAGTCCCCACATAAACCTGAGCTGCTTGCGCATCCACCAGCAAAGCGTTCACCGGAGCGTCCGGCAACTCGCCAGTTCCCGATCCGCTCCAGTCTGTCCAACTCGTCCCCGCATTCGCCGTCTTCCAGACATGCGACGTAGGGAAACCCGGGGTGCTGAATCCCATGATCCCCACATAGGCCGTGTTGCCCGTCGCATCCGACCGATCCATCGCGACCGCCGAAATCGCATACGCATTTGGATTTATATTCTGGCTCGCATTCGCGGTCACATTCGTCATCAACGTAACGCCCGCATCTGTCGTAACCCAAACCTCGCCGCCCGGAGGTCCATTCAAGGGCCCGCTCAGCGGGCCGTATCCGTTGGTCACCGCATAGACCACTGTAGATAAACCGTTAGCGGTTGGCCCTCCCGCCGCCAGCGCATTCACCAGGTTGACCTCACCGCCCGTACACGCGCCCGAGCCCAGCGTGTCGAAATCATCACTCAATTGCAGCGGAGCAATTCCGCTGGTGCTGATCTGCCAAACCCGGCAGGTTCCCACCAGCATTTCACCGTTATTCTGCGGATCTAGAATGTATGGAGTGTAGAAAGCCCCCTGGTCTCCGCCGAGATCGCTGGAGCCGACAACCTGACTAAAACCCGAGTCATCGCAGGCAGTTCCCTCCTCACACTTCATGATCGAGACGTAAGGATTCTCCGCAAACCATTCGCGCGATTCCGGGTTCGAGTTCGAAGGATTGATGGCCGTGAATCCGCCATCTCCGCCCAGCGCATTCTGCCAGATGCTGCTGCTGGTTGCGGTGCTGGTTTTCGGCGACCCGTTATCCTGTGCTCCCCCCAGCAGAATGTCCGCGTCCGACGGGTCGGCTGAGAAAGAAACAAACTCCGTCATCGAGCCCAGAGTCTGGCTCAGGCTGTCAAACTGATTCGTCCCCGTGCAACTGCCCGCGTTCAGTCCCGCATACCCATCCAGGGTCCGGCTGATTCCGCCATCATGCGCGAAGTAACCGGGTACCTTGCCGCTCGCCACCACGAACGCGATTCCATGCTGGTCGGGATGCACGTGAGCCGGCGCTCCCAATGGCCCGGGATTGCAGCCATATGCATGAGTCAAGTTAATCCAGTCGCCCTGCGCGCAAGTTGTGCCTCCCGTTAACGTGCACTTGTAAAGATTGATAGCCCCTGCATAAATGTCTGTCCCCGTTGCATCAGGAATCGCCGCCAGTTCCAGGTTGTACCAGCCCTGCTCCACACCGCAGCCGCTGTCCGGCCCAAACGCGCTGTCCCCGCAGTTAGCGATCCCATTATCCGGAATCTGTGTCCAACTCGTTCCGCCATTCGTCGTTTGCCAGATGCCCTCATCAGCCGGCGCAGGATTTCCGTTGCTGTCCGGTTGCACATCCACGACCCACACGTACATCTCGTTGCGTCCCGGCACCACCGCGAACTCGCCGCGATAAATCAGGCAACTGCTGGCATTCGAACCCGCTGGACACAGGGCCCGTGCCAGACCCGCAGTCGGTTGCGAAGCCAGCCGCGTGAAATGCTGCCCATCGGTCGATGAGTACAGCCCGTGACGCCGGATAAAAGCATAAAACGTGCCGCTCGCTCCCTGGCCAGGGTTGTAAATTACGCTCGTGGCCGAGGCCGGAACCGCACCATCCGACAGAATGACGCGGGTCCACGTCACGCCTCCATCCTGTGAGAAGTAAAGTCCGCGCGCCGTCGAATTCCCATCTTCTTCCCGACCAACGTACAAGCCGTTGTCGCCAGCCGTAGCCGCTACCGCCGCCTTCGGATTTGCCGTGCTGAAAGCAATCTTGCTGAATCCGATCCCCAGAAATGACTGTCCCGTGCCCGCGCTCTCGATCTGAGTCCACGTCGAGCCTCCGTCGGCCGACCGCAAAATTCCCAGCCCGTAATAAGAATCGCCCGAACTATTCGTCTCTCCTGTTCCGACGAGAATGACGTTGCTGTTACCCGGCTGCAAAGCGATCGCACCCACCGCCAACGTCGGTTCGTCATCAATCAAGGCCCGCCACGTGACCAATGCGGGATTGGAATTCAAACTGCCCGCGTTCGTGGATTTCCAAAGGCCGCCATAAGCGCCACCAAGCAGCACCGTATTCCCCGTAGCGTCCGCAGGATCGATAAGCACCGAAGTGGCCCGCCCCGAAACCCAGTTGTAATCCTGCATCCCATCTCCCGTAGCGTCGGAAGCCAAAGGGGCCGGTCCCATTGGCATCCAACTCATAGAACCAGAAAATGAAGAAGCGGGGGCCCCACCCAAGCTCTGCTTGGGTGGGTAAGTAGAATTGAGCGAGTAAGTAGAAGACGATGGAGGTGCTGAAGCCGCGCGCCAGGTCCGCAGCGCCATCTTCTGCCGGTAAGCCCGAAGCCTCAATCCAGCCGCAGACTCACCCGCGGGCACAGTTCGTCCGCGTCCGTTCCAGTTCCAGTTCAGATCATCCCGCCGGTAAGAACGGTCCCCCTCGTGATTCTGATGAAAAGAATTGGCCGTGTTTCCGCCCAACTCCTGACCGGACGAGCACACGGATAGTCCGATGCCAAAAAGAGCGCAGAGGATGATAGAAGAAGAGCGCAAGCCACGGCAGGCCATAGATTGAAACGCCAATCTTGCGCCGGCGCGACGCGGCGCACCGCTAGAGTCTCAACCAGTAAGAAAAGATTTCCACGTCCTCGAAGGTGCCGCAGTCCTTGGTAGCCAAAAACTGAGCTGTAGCGCCAGCGTCTCGCCGGCCAACGCGAAAGCTGCTAAATCCAACATCCGCTATACTAGTCAAGGTATGTCCGTGATCAAGAACATCGCCGCCATCGCCCAGGGGATGATCATCACCGGCAAGGAAATGTTCCAGCCGACGATCGTCGAGAACTATCCCGACGGTCCCGGCCCCCTCAAAGGCGCAAAGTTTCAGGACCGCTTTCGCGGCATGCACGTCCTGCAGCGCGACGAAAACGGTCTGGAAAAGTGTGTGGCCTGCTTCCTCTGCGCCGCCGCATGCCCCGCCAACTGCATCTATATAGAAGCCGCGGAGAACACTGCAGAAACCAGAGTCTCAGGCGCCGAGCGCTACGCCCGTGTCTACAACATCGACTACAATCGATGCATATTTTGCGGTTATTGCGTCGAGGCTTGTCCTACCGATGCGATTACCCACGGCCATGGATTTGAACTGGCAAGTTTCAACGCCAGCAATCTGATCTACCGTAAAGAACAAATGCTGGCGCCGGCTCCCGCGCATATGGGAGCCAATCAAGTGTTCGCGCAATCGGAAACGGACGCAGGCGTGAAGGGGAGTTAGCGAAACCAGAGATTTTCCAACAAACGCCGGTCCCGAAAGGACCGGCGTTTGTTGTATGGGCCACGCTCGCCGCCGGGTGCCCCATCCTAGCGCGTTCTTGGCGCTAGGGTGGGATTCCACGACTGCACACTGCTTGGGATTTTGATCCTTCGCCCTTTTTGGATTTGTTCTGGCACTTGATTTTGGGTGGCGCAGCGCTTCAGCGCTGCGGTAACTGGGATTATTTTAAATGTGGCTTTAGCCGCTGAGGCCGCGACTGACAACTGATGCCCGCTTTTCTCCAACTCGTAAAAGACCGCGTCGTAATCTACGACGGCGCTATGGGCACCAACATCCAACAGCGCAACCCCACCCTGGACGATTATTGGGGCAAAGAGAACTGCAGCGAAGTCCTCAACCTGAGCCGTCCCGATATCATCCGCGACATTCACGCTGACTTCTTGCGAGTAGGGTGCGACATCGTCGAGACCAACACCTTCGGCGGGACCAGCCTCGTCTTAGGCGAATTCGATCTGCGCGACAAAGTCCGCGAGGTCAACCTGGCAGCGGCAAAGCTAGCCAGGGAAGTAGCTCAGCAATTTTCCACCAAAGACAAGCCGCGCTTCGTAGCTGGATCGATCGGCCCCACCACAAAACTGCCCTCCCTCGGCCACATCGGTTGGGACGCAATGCTGGCCTCGTATGAAGAACAGGCCGAAGCGCTAATCGAGGGCGGCGTCGATGTGCTGCTGATTGAAACCTGCCAGGATTTATTGCAGGCAAAGATCGCCACGGTAGCGGTGATTGAAGCAATGCGCAAAGCCGGCAAACGCCTGCCGGTCCAGGTGCAGGTAACGCTGCAGGAATCCGGCACCATGTTGCTAGGCACCGAGATCGGAGCGGCCCTCACCGCGCTGGAGCCTTACGATATCGACATCATCGGCCTGAACTGTGCCACCGGCCCGAAGGAGATGAACGAGGCGGTTCGCTACCTCGGCCTGAACTCCACCAAGCTAATTTCGGTCCTGCCAAACGCAGGCCTTCCGCAGAACGTTGGCGGACATGCCGTGTACAACCTCGCTCCCAAAGACTTGGCCGACTATCACAAACATTTCATAAAAGACTACGGAGTAAGAATCGTAGGCGGCTGTTGCGGCACCACCCCCGAACACCTGAAAGCCGTGATCGATGCCGTAACCGGAGTCGAGCCAGCTGAACGCGACGTGAAACCGATAGGCGCCGCGTCCAGCGCCTACACATCAGTCCCGCTCGATCTGGAACCGAAACCTCTGATCGCAGCCGAGGAGATGAACACGACCACTCGCGTAGATCATTTCCGCAAGCTGGTGCAAGCGAAAAAATACGACGACATCTTGACCCTGGCAAAAAAGCTGGCCAACGAAGGCTCGCACATGCTCGACCTGTGCTGCGCCATCGTCGGCGAGGACGAGAAGGGCTACATCTCTGCCATCCTCGAAAAAATCGCCACCCGGGTGCCCGCCCCCATTCTGATCGACAGCACCGAGGCGGAGGTCGTCGAAGAGGCGCTGAAGCGCATCCCCGGCAAAGCCATCATCAACTCCATTAACCTCGAAGACGGCGAAAAACGCACCTCAAAAGTCTTGCCGATGGCTAAGCGCTACGGCGCGGGAGTAATCGCGCTGACCATCGATGAAGAAGGCATGGCGCTAACCGCCGACAAAAAAGTTGCGATCGCCCATCGCATCTTCGATCTAGCCACGCAAAAATACGGCATCCGACCTGTCGACTTGCTTTTCGACACACTGACCCTCCCGATTTCCACCGGCCAGGAAGAATACCGCTCGGCGGGCATGGAAACATTGAAAGCGGTGAAGCGCATCCACGAGGAACTGCCCGAAGTAAAAACAGTCCTGGGAGTAAGCAACATCAGCTTCGGCCTCGATGCCTACCCCCGTCGCGTTCTCAACTCGGTTTTTCTGCACGAAGCGGTTGAAAACGGACTCGATGTGGCCATCGTCAACTACACCAAGATTTACCCGCTGTACAAGATTCCCGCGGAAGAGGTGGCACTGGCGCGCAAGCTGATTTATCAGGACCGCTCGAACGGCGATCCCCTGCAAGTGTACATGCAGCATTTCACCGGCATGAAAGGCAAAGCGCAGGCGCAAACCACGGCGCATGTCGAGACGCTCTCGATCGAAGACAAACTGAAGTACGCAATCATCAATGGCGAAAAATCTGTTGGCGAAGGCAAAACCAAGCGCAGCTTGGACGAGTTACTCGAAGAAGCGTTAGTCGAATACAAGCCGCTAGACCTCATCAACACCGTGCTCCTCGACGGAATGAAAACGGTAGGCGATCTATTCGGCGCCCGCAAGATGCAACTACCCTCGGTGCTCGATTCCGCCGGAGTAATGAAAGCCGCCGTCGCTTACCTCGAGCCGAAGATGGAGAAGAAAACCGGCTCGCAGAAAGGCACCATCGTTTTAGCTACGGTAAAGGGCGATGTTCACGACATAGGAAAGAACCTGGTTGACATCATACTGTCGAACAACGGATACAAAGTAGTAAACCTCGGCATCAAGCAGGCCGGCGATGCAATCATCCACTCCGCGCAAGAGCACCAGGCCAATGCCATCGGCCTGAGCGGCCTTCTGGTGAAATCGACGCTCGAGATGAAGTACGTAATCCAGGAGTTGGAGCGTCAGAAGCTCAAGTTCCCAGTGATCTGCGGAGGCGCGGCCCTCACCCGCAAATATGTGGAAGACGATTTGCGCCGCGAGTACTCGAATGCAGTTTTCTACGGAGAAGACGCCTTCGCCGGCCTGCACGTAATGGAGGATCTGGCTTCCGAGGACGGCAAGCGCGAGGCGCGTCTGCAAGACGGACGCACCGTAAAGGAATACGCCAAAGCCGCCGCCGTTGATGAAGAAATCGGCCCCGTCTTCTCCGAACGCAGCGCGGTAGTGACCGATGCGCCGAATATTCCCGAGCCGCCGTTCTGGGGTGTGCGTGTAGTAAAGGACTACGATCTGCGCGAGATTTTCAATTACATCAACGACACCGCCCTATTCAAGAATCAGTGGCAGTTGAAAACCGCATCCCAGGAAGATTACGCCCGTCTGGTGGAGGAGAAGTACCGTCCCATCAAAAAGAAACTAGAAGAAGATGTGATAGCAGCAGGCTGGTTCGAGCCAAAAGTAGTCTACGGATACTTCCCAGCGCAAGCCGATGGCAACGATGTAGTAGTCTATGACCCCAGTTCGTGTGGGGACGGACGCATTCGTCCGCCCCAGCCGAGCGAAGCTCGGCGGGATTTGAAAGGGCACGGCTTCAGCCGTGCCGCTCAAGCCGCAAATCAGCAAGGGGCTTTAGCCCCTGAGGCCCGCCAACTCCTCCGCTTTACCTTCCCGCGCCAGAAAGAAGGCCGTCGTCTCTGCATCTCCGATTTCTTCGCCGCCCAATCATCCGGCAAAATGGACGTTCTGGGCCTTTCTCTCGTGACCATAGGTCCCAAAGCGTCGGTAGAAACGCAGCGCCTCTTCGAAGCCGGAGAATACACCCGCTATCTCTATCTCCACGGCCTAAGCGTAGAGACCGCCGAAGCCCTGGCCGAATTCCACCATAAGAAGATGCGCGAAGAGTTAGGGATCTCCGCCGAAGACTCGCCGAATATTCGCGATCTCTTCCATCAAAAGTATCGCGGCTCGCGTTATTCCTTCGGCTACCCAGCCTGTCCGAATCTAGAGGACCAGACGAAACTATTCGCGCTGCTCAAACCCGAGGAGAACGT
>JBAVAA010000261.1:0-2716 GCA_049585515.1 Terriglobales bacterium
ATTCGATCGTGTCGGTCACGCCGGGAAAGGGAAGTGCTCGGGCAATTCTTTCGGCGCTGGTTTGCGGAATGTGGCGGAGGTCCTGTTCGATGTGCTCTGCATTCACCGGCCCCTGATAAACTTTGACAATCTGCCCTGTTGCATTCACCAGAAATGAGGTTGGAAGCGTGAGATCGCGATGCCGGTCGAAAATGTAACGATAGAGAATGTTAGAGATCGCGGCTACGTCCTCGGACCCGCGAAGGATCGAAAACGAAAGATGCCGCTCCCGCAACACTGCCTGGAACTCTTCTTCATTCGCCGGGCTGTCTAGATTCACCGAAAGCAGTTGAAGATTCTGAGTCGCCCAAGCCGTATGACGCTGATTGAGAGTAAGCAATTCTTCTGTACACTTCGCAGCTTCGGCGGTCCAGAAGTTAAGCAGCACCGATTTTCCGCGCCGCGAAGACAGAGTCTGCATCTGACCGGCGAGATCCGGGAGAGAAAAATTGGGCGCCTCGATGGGCGTCAGCAGCCAGGTCTCAGCCGTGGTCGGGAGGGTTTCGATCTGCTGGGGCATCACGTCTGCTGTCTTAGCGCTTGTGATTCCGGCATTCGCGAGTTGCTGCCCTCGTCCCGTCCGATCGTTGAAGGATTCTATTCGAGATGGCTCGGACCCTTCTTCGAGCCATACGCGGTGGTTGACCGGCAGATCTCGTAGTTCCTGCACCACTCCGCTCGGCCATCGAATCGACGCGTGCACTGGGCCCTTCGCCGCCCCCAGGCCAAAGAATATATCCTTGCTGTGTTGCGACAGGAATCCCGAGCCAGCTTGCAGCGACTTGGTCTGGCGACCCAGTTCCGTTTCCACCGTGAGCACCGCGCCAATGGCGTCACGATTGCTTTTCGTGCCGCGGAGGCGGAAGGCGATCGACGGAGGCAGTCCCTCCATTACATTCTTCAAAACGCGCAACTGCGGACCGTTGCGGTTTTTCAGGAAGACTTCCAGACGGCCATCATGATCGAAATCCGCGAGGGAAAATGCTCGGCCGTCTTCCAGGAAATCCAGTCCTACTACACCGGAAATATCGGAGAACGTCCCATCGCCATTGTTCGCGTAGAAAATGTTTCGCTCGTATCCGCTCCAGGTTCCATCCGCGCGGATCAGTTCGTTAATCGCGCTCCATCCCTGTTCATAGTCGTGCGAGGGTTTAGCCTCGTCGGGCGAATAGGCCACCACCTGTCGCCAGAAAAAGCTGTTCAAGTCCTCGGGTTTGCGCGACGGTCCGCTAACCATGCCATTGACGATATAAAGATCGGGAAGACCGTCGTGATCAAAATCCCACGCGTCACTTGACCAGGCCCAGCGGCCGATGCCGACGCCGGCAGAGGGCGTTGCATCCTCAAAGGCCGCGCCGCCATTTCTTGACACATTGCGAGAGTTATTTCGAAAAAGCGAATTGCCCATGGCGTGCTTGTGGTAGAGAGCACGTGTTGCCGGAGGCGAACTTTGTTTGAAGATGTCCTGCGTCGAAATACGCTCGCCCGCCGCCGTCCACATGTCGGCCACGTAGAGATCTTCCGCACCGTCATTGTCGTAGTCAAACCAACAGACGCTCATGCCAGCGCCAATATCTTCCACTCCCACTTGGGGAGCGATATCGGTAAACGTTCCGTTGCCATTGTTGCGGTAAAGATTCTTGCGTCCGAAATCATTCACGACGTAAAGATCGGGCCAGCCATCGCGGTCGAAGTCGCTCCAACCGCAACAGAAGCTGTAGCGCGTATTGTTCTGGTTGAGACCGGTCTCGGCAGTTACGTCGCGAAACGTGCCGTCCCGGTTGTTGCGCATCATGAAATTGGGAGGGCCATTCTCGGCCGCGAAATATGGGGATGGATATTTGTATTGGTCCGTGCCCTGGTAATAAACGTACAGGCAGAAATAAATGTCGAGCCAGCCGTCCCGGTCATAATCTGCCACGGCCGCGCCTGTAAACGTGCCTTGCGGCGGGTTGACGAACTGAAACGCGTTCGCCTTCTGTCGAAACTTGCCGCCACCTTCGTTCAGGAACAACATCGGGCCGGTCGCGCGCACCACGATCAAATCCTGACGTCCATCATTGTCAACATCGACAATCAGGGCGCAAGCCGTATTTTCGAGGATTCCGACACCCGACCCTTCGGTGATGTCCTCAAACGTCCCATCGCCGCGATTTCGATAAAGCCGATTTGGAAGTCCGGCCGGTTGGCAGACGTAGAGGTCGTCAAATCCATCGCCGTCGATATCGCCAATCGAAACCCCGTTGTGGCCGTAAACATCGATACCGCAAGCGCCATCGAGCACCGTCCGCCAGTAATCGGTTCCGTGCAGAAGCTGCGATGAATAGGACGCATTGCCACCGAGCGCCGCACCCGCGATGTCAATATAGCCGGGGCCGGTCGACCGGCTTTGCGTTTCTTCCAGCGTCTGCCAGCTACGCAGGCGCAACTCACCGGATGCAGATCCTTCCTGAGCAGATCGGTCCCACGCGATTTGCCAGTACCCTAGGCGCTGTTCACGATAGAACCCGTTGCCGGTGGCGACCAATTCATAACGGACGCGAGTCTGCAATTGACCCGAGGATGACTTTGCCGACATGGATCCAGCGTCGATATTCGTGACCTGAAACTCAGTCGTAACAATCTTCGAAAAGCCGTTCAGCGTCGATCGTAGTTCCTGCAGAAATTCGTCCCGGCG
>JBAVAA010000262.1:0-3031 GCA_049585515.1 Terriglobales bacterium
TGCCAGTCCAGATCGCGGTCGGGAGGCGCGGCAAACAGCGTGTACATACGAACTGCGTCGGCTCCATAGCGCTCTACCATTTCATCTGGGGAGACTGTGTTTCCGAGACTCTTCGACATCTTCGCGCCGTCTTTGATCACCATTCCTTGCGTGAACAGGCGGGTTACCGGTTCGTCGTTTTTCACCAGGCCCATGTCGCGCATGAATTTGGTCCAGAAGCGCGAATAAATGAGGTGAAGAATGGCGTGTTCGACACCGCCGATATACTGATCGATGGGAAACCAATAAGCAATGGTTTCGCTGTTGAACGGCGCCTTATCGTTGCGCGCGTCGGCGTAGCGGTAGAAGTACCAGGACGAATCGACGAAAGTATCCATCGTGTCCGTCTCGCGACGAGCTGGCCCGCCACATTTCGGACAAGTCGTATTCAGAAACGACGGCACGTTCATCAGCGGCGATCCGCCGGCCAAAGTGATGGGCACATTGTCGGGCAAAAGTACCGGCAAATCTTTCTCCGCCACAGGCACTACGCCGTCTTTCTCACAATAGACCATCGGGATGGGCGTGCCCCAATAGCGCTGCCGCGAGATACCCCAGTCCTTAATGCGAAAAGTGACGGTCGCTTTGCCAAAGCCATTCTCCTCGGCACGCGCCGACATTTTCGTGATCGCTTCCTCGCAGGTGAGGGCGCTGAACTCGCCCGAGTTCACCAGAATCCCGTCCATGGTTGTGAATGGCAGCTCCGGTTCCGCCATGGTTTCTTCCGGATCGCTGGACTGGGGTAGAATCACCAGCCGGATCTCCAGGTTGTACTTTTTGGCGAATTCATAATCGCGCTCGTCGTGCGCCGGGACGCTCATGATCGCGCCCGTACCGTAATCCATGAGGATGTAGTTCGCCACCCACACTGGCACGGCTTCGCTGTTATACGGATTCTTCGCATAACGGCCAGTGAAGACTCCGTGCTTCTCGATGTTGCCGATATCGCCCGCTTCTTTTGCGCGGCGCTGCTCGGCGATCAGCTCTTCCACCTCAGATCGCAATTTCTCGTCACGGGCAATCATGTCGCGCACAATCGGATGTTCTGGCGCTAGCTGCACCGAGGTCGCGCCGTAGATCGTATCCACACGCGTGGTGAAAACCGTGATCGTCGATCCCGCCGGACCGATCGTTCCGCCCAGATCGAAATCCACCAGCGTGCCTTCGCTGCGGCCGATCCAGTTCTTCTGCATGATGCGGACTTTCTCGGGCCATCCGGGCAGCTTCTCCAGGTCGCGCAGGAGTTCATCCGCGTATTTAGTGATCCGCAAGAACCATTGTTCCAACTCGCGTTGCTCAACCGGAGTATCCTCATGCCGCCAGCACATCCCACCGACCACCTGTTCGTTTGCGAGCACGGTGCAGCATTGCGGACACCAGTTCACCTTGCTCTTTTTGCGATACGCCAGCCCCATTTCGTAGAGTTTCAGAAAGAACCACTGGTTCCAGCGGTAGTAATCCGGCAGGCAAGTCGTAACCTCGCGCGACCAGTCATAAGCGAACCCGAGGCGCTTCATCTGCACCTTCATGGCTGCAATATTGCCCAGCGTCCATTCCCTGGGCGGAGTGTTGTTTTTGATGGCCGCATTCTCCGCCGGCAGGCCGAACGAATCCCAGCCCATGGGATGAAGCACGTTGTATCCATTCATCCACATGTAACGCGCCAGCGCATCGCCAATCGCATAATTGCGCACGTGCCCCATATGCAGTGCCCCCGAAGGGTATGGAAGCATCTCCAAAACGTAGAATTTGGGTTTGGTCGAATGAGCCTCGGCAGCGTAAAGGGACGGATCACTCTGCCAGCGTTCGGTCCATTTCTGCTCGATGCGCTGCGCATCGTAGCGCTCGTCGTTACGGTCGAGGTTACGTTCGGGGCGCACGGTGGTGACGGGTTTGTCTTCCTGTTGCATAGATTAAGAGTGGTTCAGTAAACAATAACCTTTGATTCTACAACGGCAAACGCTCTGCGCAGGTATGTTGCGATCACAAAGCGAAGGAATGCCGGCGTTGCGTTTTTGTTGAATTATTTTTTGTGTCGACTAACCGCTTCAGCGCTTCCACATTTTGCAGATCGTCTCCGGGATTATCAATCGGCGTTTCGGCGATAAACGCTGCATGCTTCAATCGACGATCGTTGAGCAAGGCCCGAAACACATCCAAGCCCAATTTCCCGCGGCCGATATGCTCATGGCGATCCAGGTGTGAGCCACGCTCTGCCTTCGCATCATTACAATGCCACACGCGCACGTTCTTCAGTCCAACGGTTCGTTGCAGGTGCTGCAGCGTAAGCTGGCGTCCTTCTTCGCTGACAATGTCATATCCCGCGACGTGGGTGTGGCAGGTGTCGATGCACGCGCCGACGGGTGCGGTCGCACGCAGAAGACCCAATAGTTCCGCTACCTGCTCGAAAGTGCCGCCTAGCGAGTACTCCGCGCCCGTGGTGTTTTCGATCAGGATGGTCAGACCACCCTTGGCGAGATCGAGACCCTGGCATGCCTCGGCAATCGAGGAGGCCGTCCGCGTAAGGCCCTCCTCGCGGCTCGCTCCGCGGAATGATCCAGGGTGCAAAACAAGGTAGGCCGCACAGAGGGCCAGACCACGCTCTAACTCGCCTCGAAACGCCGCAATCGATTTCTGCAGGAATGGGAGGTTGGTTCCCGCCAGATTGATCAGATAATTCGAGTGAATGACAAGCGGTTTTAGATCATACTTGTGCCTCAGTTCGTTCATCGCCTCGCACTGTTTTTTCCCCAGAGAATACGGCTGCCATTGCCGCGGGCTGGTGGAAAAAATCTGGAACGTATTGCATCCCAGCCGGAAGGCGCGCTCCGCGGCATTCTCGACCCCGCCGGCGATTGACGTATGGATCCCAATTCGCCGCGCAGTCCGCATCGGCGGCTTTTCCGGTGCCGGCCATTTCAGCGGGTCTTTTTCAGACGGACAGAACTCGGTCATATCGAAATTCTAAAGTACCTGGGACAACGCCATGCAG
>JBAVAA010000263.1:0-7192 GCA_049585515.1 Terriglobales bacterium
AAGAGATGGACGTGGATGCCATTCTCGCGCGCAAACCCTGCGTCGTGCTGGTGGACGAACTGGCGCACACCAACATCGAAGGCAGCAAGCATCGCAAACGTTATGAAGACGTGCTCGAACTTCTTGACGCAGGAATCGACGTCCTGTCCACCATGAACATCCAGCATCTGGAGAGCGTGACCCCAACCGTGCAGGGAGTCACGGGGATCCAGGTGCGGGAAACGGTTCCGGATTGGGTTCTGCAAAGGGTCAACGAAGAAGTAATGATCGACCTCACTCCGGAGGCGCTGCAGAACCGCATGCGGCGCGGCGATGTCTATCCTCAGGAACGCGTCGGGCGCGCTCTGGGAAATTTCTTCCGCGAAACCAATCTGATCGCTCTGCGAGAGCTGGCATTGCGCCAGGTCGCGCAACAGGTGGACCAAAGCCTCGAACAGCACCGTGGCGAAGAAGAGAAAGATCGAGGAGCCGTTCCCATTCGCGAACGCATCGCCGTGTGCATCAGTTCGAACCCCGCGGCGCAATATCTGATTGCGCGCGGCGCCCGCATGGCCCAGGCGATGAATGCCGATCTCTCGGTTGTCTATATCGACCGCGGGCAAGATGCCAGCGAAGCCAATCAGCGGACCCTGGCGGCGAACTTGCGCTTTGCAGAAAATGTTGGAGCGACAATCGTGCGGCTGAAGGGAAAAAACGTGGCCCATGCCGTCGCGGAGTTCGTCAACGAGAAGCACATCACGCAAGTCGTTTTCGGACGTTCCGCAACCCGCGGCTGGAAACGGTATTTCTATCTTTCCGCCATCCATCAATTTCTGCGAGATGCTCCCGCAGTCGACGTGCATATCGTCACCCAAGACCCAGGCTAGCACCGCGTCACGAATTGGTTTCGTATCAGGGCATCGCTTTAGCGATGCCGAGAAGCATCGAATGCAAATGCCCCTTTAGGGGCGGCGCGAAAGCTGAGTTCGGCGAATTGAAGCCCCCGAGGGCCCGCAATTGGAACACAAACACATTCTCGTTGTAGACGACGAATCGCAGATCACGCGGGTGCTCCGGACTTCCCTTTCCAGTCACGGTTATGACATTCGGGTAGCCAATGACGGCGAGACTGCGCTGGAGATCATGAAAGACTGGTCGCCGGACCTGGTCATCACCGACCTGTCGATGCCCAACATGGACGGACTGGAGCTGTGCCGGCGGCTGCGGGTCAAAACGCAAATCCCGATCATCGTGCTCTCAGTCCGCGGCGAGGAGCGGACCAAGGTCAAGGCTCTCGATGCCGGCGCCGACGATTACGTGACCAAGCCCTTCGGGATGGAGGAACTTCTCGCGCGCGTCCGTGCCAATCTTCGCCGCGCGCGGACGAAAGAGTCGGAAGTGGAACCGATCGAAGCGGGAGACTTCAAAATCGATCCCGGATCCCGGACCGTTTTTGTGAAAGACCGCGCCGTCCATCTCACCCCGAAAGAATTTGACCTGCTCGTATATTTCGCCCGTCACACCGGCAAGGTGGTGACTCATCGCGCCCTGCTGGGCGCAGTTTGGGGCGGTGAAAGCACGGAACAGGTCGAATACCTGCGCGTGTTCGTGGCGCAACTCCGCAAGAAACTCGAACCCACGCCCAATTCCCCTCGCTATATAGTGACTGACCCCTGGGTGGGTTATCGCTTCGAGCCCGGAGACTAAGCGGATTGGCTCCCCTGAATCCTTTATGACTTCTTTACGAAGCGCTTACTCGGGCTTTATGGCGAAGCGTGTTCAATCGATGATGAAAACACGCTATTAGTTCGTTTCTTTATTCGCCCATGTCAGCTCACGCCTGAAGGAGGTTGTGTGCAAGACCTTATCTTTGTCGCGGTCGCGATAGCGTTCTTCGCGCTATCGATAGCCTATGTGCGATTCTGCGATCGGATTCACTAAGAAAAATCCCCTGAGGCCAAATCAATATGAATGCCGAATCGATCGTCATGCTGCTGGTAAGCGCGGGTTTGATGGTCTATTTGTTGTACGCCTTGCTGAAACCGGAGAAATTCTGAAATGACAACCAATGGCTGGACGCAGATCGTAGTATTTCTCGCTCTGATTCTGGCGATCACCAAACCGCTCGGCGTGTTTATGGCCAGAGTCTTTGGCGGCGAGCGCACCTTTCTCGATCCCGTTCTCCGGCCCGTCGAGCGTCTGCTTTACCGCGTCACCGGAGTCGATGAAAAGCACGAGATGCGCTGGACGGAATACGCCTTCACCATGCTGCTGTTCAGCGGCGCTTCCATGCTGCTGCTCTATCTGATCGAGCGGGTACAGCAGCTACTGCCGTGGAATCCGCAAAAGCTCGGACCGGTCGCTCAGGCACTGGCTTTTAACACCGCCGCGTCGTTCACCACCAACACGAATTGGCAGAACTATTCCGGCGAGTCCACCATGAGCTATCTCACGCAGATGGCGGGCTTGGCCTACCACAATTTCGCATCGGCGGCGGTCGGGATTGCGCTGGCGATCGCATTCGTTCGCGGTATCGCGCGCAAAGGGAAAGACACCATCGGTAATTTCTGGGTCGACATGACCCGCTCCATTTTGTGGGTGCTGCTGCCGGCGTGCATTGTCTATGCCCTGCTGCTGGTTTCGCAGGGGGTTGTCCAGAACCTCAAGCCGTATGACACCGCGAAACTGGTCGAGCCGCCGCAGGTTCAAAAGAACGGAGCCGACGGCAAACCGATGTTTGGGCCGGGCGGCAAGCCGGTGATGGATTCCGTCACCGACCAGACCATCGCCCAAGGTCCGGTCGCTTCTCAAGAAGCGATCAAGATGCTAGGCACCAACGGCGGCGGATTCTTCAACGCCAATAGCTCCCATCCTTTTGAGAATCCCACCCCACTTAGTAACTTCCTGCAGATGCTTTCTATCTTTGCGATCCCGGCAGGCCTGACTTATACACTGGGCCGGATGACTGGATCTCCGCGCCACGGATGGGCCGTCTGGGCGGCAATGGCCACGCTGTTCCTATGCGGTGTTAGTACGGCTTACTGGGCCGAGGCGAGAGGCAACCCTCTGTTACACGGAGTCGACCAACGCGCCTCCGCGTCGCAGCCGGGCGGCAACATGGAAGGCAAGGAAGTGCGCTTTGGCATTGCCGATTCCGCGTTGTTCGCCACCATCACCACGGACGCGAGTTGCGGCGCCATCAACGGCGTTCACGATTCCTATACTCCACTGGGCGGCATGGTGCCGCTGGTCAACATCATGCTCAGCGAGACCGTTTTCGGCGGAGTGGGCGCGGGCCTCTATGGCATCCTGATCTATGTCGTGCTTTCGGTGTTCATTGCTGGACTTATGGTCGGGCGCACGCCGGAGTATCTCGGCAAAAAGATCGAAGCCTACGACGTGAAGATGGCGATGCTGGTCACCCTGGTTTTCCCGCTGATTATTCTGGTGCTTACCGGCATTTCAACCGTCGAAGGATTTGGCACGTCGAGCATTACCAATGCGGGTCCACACGGCCTGACGCAAATCCTCTACGCGTTCACGTCCATGGCAGGGAATAACGGCTCAGCATTCGCCGGCTTGAACGGCAACACGCCCTGGTACAACACGGCGGGTGCGATGACGATGCTGGTTGGGCGTTTTTTCATGATCATTCCCATGCTGGCGATAGCCGGGAATCTGGCGAAGAAGAAAACCATTCCTGCGTCGGCCGGTACGTTTCCGGTTACGACGCCTCTGTTTTCCGTTTTGCTGGTGTCAGTGATCGTGATCGTGGGAGCGCTGACATTTTTCCCGGCCCTCAGTCTGGGGCCCGTACTTGAACACCTGCTGATGATGGCGGGAAAGACTTTCTGAGGCGGAACGATCACAGGACGGCCAAGGCAGGGATTTCTGAGGTAAGAGATGGCAGAGAAGAAGAGCAAGAGTTTGTGGGACGCAAAAATCATCCGGCGCGCGCTGGTCGATTCCGTGGTCAAACTTGATCCCCGCACCATGATGAAGAATCCGGTCATGTTCGTGGTCGAGGTGGGCAGCGTGGTCACGACCCTGCTGCTCTTCCGCGAGAAACAGAGCTTTGCCTTCAATTTGCAGATCACGCTCTGGCTTTGGTTCACGGTGCTGTTTGCGAATTTCGCGGAGGCCATGGCTGAAGGCCGCGGCAAAGCGCAAGCCGACACGCTGCGCAAAGCCCGGTCGGAAACCGAAGCCAAGCGCTTGCTGCCGGACGGGGCAACCGAAACGGTGCCGAGCGCAAAGCTGCGTTGCGGGGACGTCGTGTTGGTCACTGCGGGCGAACTCGTCCCCGGCGATGGCGAGGTTATCGAAGGCGTCGCCTCGGTGGACGAGTCTGCCATCACCGGCGAATCCGCCCCCGTGATCCGCGAAGCCGGAGGAGACCGATCCGCCGTAACTGGCGGCACGCGCGTGCTTTCCGACGTGATCAAAGTTCGCATAACCTCGAATCCCGGCGAAACCTTCCTCGACAGAATGATCGCTTTGGTCGAGGGCGCAGAGCGGCAGAAGACTCCTAATGAAATCGCGCTCAACATTCTGCTCGCCGGACTGACCATCATCTTCTTGCTGGCCGTCGTTACGTTGCAGCCATTCGCGATTTACTCCGGATCGCCGCAGACGGTGTTCGTGCTTGTTTCCCTGCTGGTCTGCCTGATTCCCACCACCATTGGCGGCCTGCTTTCGGCGATCGGCATCGCCGGCATGGACCGCCTGGTGCAGCATAACGTGCTGGCGATGTCCGGGCGCGCCGTGGAAGCGGCCGGGGACGTGAACACATTACTCCTCGATAAGACCGGAACTATCACGCTTGGCAACCGCCAAGCGGCGGAGTTCATCCCCGCACCCGGAATTACCGCGGCCGAGATGGCGGACGCGGCCCAACTCTCGTCGCTCGCCGACGAGACGCCCGAAGGCCGGTCGATTGTGGTGCTGGCGAAAGAGCGCTACGCGCTGCGCGGTCGTGAACTGGCTTCGCACGAAGCCGTGTTTGTCCCCTTCACCGCGCAAACCCGCATGTCAGGAGTGAACCTCGACGGGCGCGAAATTCGCAAAGGCGCGGTCGACGCCATCACCAAATACCTGCATCAGTTCGGCACCTCATTGCCCCGCGAAATTCAGGCAAGCGTGGAGCAGATCGCGCGCTCCGGAGGCACGCCGCTGGTCGTCGCCGAGAATCAGCGCGCGCTGGGCGTCATCTACCTGAAAGACATCGTCAAAGGCGGGATGCGCGAGCGCTTCAATCAATTGCGCGCCATGGGAATTAAGACGGTGATGATCACCGGCGACAATCCGCTGACGGCGGCGGCAATCGCGCGCGAGGCCGGCGTGGATGATTTTCTAGCGGAGGCGACTCCGAAAGAAAAGATGGATCTGATTCGGCGGGAACAGGGCGACGGCAAGCTGGTAGCCATGACCGGTGACGGCACCAACGACGCGCCCGCGCTCGCTCAGGCCGACGTCGGCGTCGCCATGAATACCGGCACGCAAGCCGCCAAAGAAGCCGGAAACATGGTGGACCTCGATTCCAATCCCACCAAGCTCATCGAAGTGGTGGCCATCGGCAAGCAGTTGCTGATGACGCGCGGAGCGCTGACCACGTTTTCGATTGCGAACGACGTGAGCAAGTATTTCGCGATTATCCCAGCTATGTTTGCCGGAACATTTCCGGTGCTGAACGCGTTGAACGTCATGCGGCTGCAAACGCCGCAATCGGCGATCCTTTCGGCGGTTATCTTTAACGCGCTCATCATCGTCGCCTTGATTCCGCTGGCGTTGCGAGGCGTCGCGTACAAGCCGATGAGCGCCGAATCTTTGCTCCGGCAGAATCTGCTCGTGTATGGATTTGGCGGCCTGGTGGTCCCGTTCATTGGCATCAAGCTGATTGACATGTTGATCACCGGCATCAAGCTGGTATAGAGAAGACGAGAGAACATGAAAAAAAATCTAATCACCGCCGTTCTCATGACGATCGCAACCACGGTCCTGCTGGGAATCCTGTATCCTCTGCTGATAACCGGACTCGCACAGCTGATCTTCCCCAAACAGGCTAACGGCAGCCTGATCAAGGGGAAGGGCGGAGTAATGGTTGGCTCGCGCCTGATCGGACAGCCATTTTCAGGGCCCGGCTACTTCCATTCGCGCCCATCCGCTGCGGGCGCAGCCGGCTACGACGCCAGCGCTTCCGGTGGTTCAAATTTGGGCCCGACTAACGCCCAGCTGATTGCACGCGTCAACGAAGACGTCGCCAAGCTGCAAGCTGAGAATCCCGGCACTCCCATCCCCGCCGATCTGGTGACAACGTCAGGCTCAGGACTCGATCCGAATATCTCACCAGCGGCGGCGCAATTTCAGATTCACCGCGTAGCGTCGCAACGCAAGATTCCGGAAACTGAAGTTGCCCAGATGGTTCTTGCAAATACCGAGAACCGGCAATGGGGATTCCTGGGCGAGCCCCGCGTGAACGTACTCGAACTGAACCTCGCGCTCGATACACGCTACGGGAAACCCCACTAGAACTCCGAACTCTGGCTAACCCCTGAGTGCCACTACAATGGTTGCGTGAAGAATCTCGGCATCCTGCTCTCCGGACGCGGCTCCAATTTTGTGGCCATTGCCGACAGCATTGCGGCCGGACGCATACCCGATGCCCGCGTCGCGGTCGTAATTTCGAACCGCGCCGACGCTCCCGCCGTCGAAACTGCCCGACACCGAGGCCTGAACGCGCTGGTAATTCCATCCAAAGATAGGCCACGCGAGGAGCACGACCGGGAAGTTGTGGCCGCGCTCCTGAAAAACAAAGTCGATCTTGTCTGCCTCGCCGGTTACATGCGCCTGCTCTCGCCCTGGTTCGTGCAACAGTTTCTGGGAAAGATTCTCAACATCCACCCCTCACTACTCCCCGCGTTTCCCGGATTGGAAGCGCAGCAGCAGGCCTTCGCCTATGGCGTGAAAGTCTCCGGATGCACCGTTCATCTGGTAGACGAGGAACTCGATCACGGCGCCATCGTTGTGCAAAAGACCGTCCCTGTGCTCGACTCCGACGATGAGCACACCTTGGCCGCTCGCATCCTCGAGCAGGAACACGTCGCCTATGCCGATGCGATCAACATTGTGCTGGAAGGAAAATTTGAAATTTCAGGAAGGCGGCTGGTAAAAGGTCAGAGGTGAGAGGTCAGATTGCAGAAGTAAGAATCAAAAT
>JBAVAA010000264.1:0-3382 GCA_049585515.1 Terriglobales bacterium
AGATAAGCCAGAATGGTGTAGCGAATGCCCCGTCCGACCGCCAGCGCCGTCAGAAATTTCCTGGTGGGATACTGCATTGCGCCCGCCGCCAGCAGCATGGGCACAATCGGAAACGGCGGGGGCAGCATCGCCGGGATGGCGATTGAGGCGAATCCCCAGCGGTCAAAAATCGCGTAAACCTTCTTTACTCTAGTCACCGAGAACCTTTTTTCTAAAGTCTCTTTCCCCCCTTTGCGCGCCATCCGGTAGGTAAGATAGCCGCCGAGCATGGCTCCGGCGGTTGCCATGATTGTGTAGTAGAACCACGGTTCACGGCGGTGCGCGGCCAGCAGAACGGTGACAACGTCGGTGCTGCCGGGAAGAGGAATAAGCGAGTTGTCGGCGACGCCCAGCAAGATCAGTCCCGGGCCACCCAGATGGATCAGCCATCGCATCGCGCTTTTCTTAGTTGCGAGCAAGATGATGGCGGCGAGGGACATGATCCTTTATTAGAGCAGTTTTACCGCCGATCAGTTGCAGAGCCTAAATAAAGCGAAGCGCCGGCGCGCGCGGCAGCGCCCCTACCTCGTGAGCGAGGCGGTAGTAAAGCTGAAGTCCCTCCAGGCAGGGAGGGTCAAGATAATAATGAACATTACGCGTCAGATAGACGCGGATGGATTCGACGGGAAGGCTGAGGCGCGGAGCCCACTCCTGCGCGATGGTTTCAAGATTCTTTGGCGACAGGCCGTGATCACGCGATTTCTTGAAGATCTGAGCGATCGCCGCGCCGTCTCGTCCGGCGAGTGCCGCTTTGCGAATCGCCCAGAAAGCGAAGACGAATGACTTCCCCGTGCGCGCCGTCCATTCCTCGGCAAGATCGAGCGTGAAATAGCTGTCGCGGTTGACCTGCAGCGCGGGGTCTCCAATGAGCAATGCCGCATCACATGCGGCGAGCATTGCATCCAGATCCGGAGCCATCGGCTTGTAATCGCGCTCTCCGCCCAGCCATTTGGCGAACAGAATCTTGGCGAGCGCGACCGAGGTCATGGAAGAGTTGTCAAGCGCAACGGTGTGCACTCCGGTCGACCATTGCTCCTCCGACAATGAATCGACCGGCGCCTTGCCGACCAGCAGGATCGACCGTACGGCGTTCCGCGCTGCAATCGCTACGTCGGGAAGGATTACGAGGTCCGGAACAGTTGCGTAAGCTGCCGCCGGAATGATGCCGATATCAGCCGTCCCTGCACGCAAAGACTCAGCGCAGGCCGAAGGTATGGTGTACGAAATGTCAAAATCAATGTCCGCAACTCGGTCAGCGCCTGACTCGGCGTGGTCAAAATCCCACATGAGCGGCGCCGTGTTGAGATAGGAAATGGCCGAGATCTTTAGCCGGCTCATCAGTTTAGAAATTCTACCAAAAGTGATGTGCGCGCCATCCTTGACAGGGTCTGGGGAGTGGGCTAAGCCTGAATTGCTGGCAGAGCTGCGAGCTTCGAGCGAACTTTCTGGTCAAGTTGGGCGCTGTCGCTGGCCGGTCTTTATCTTGCGGCTCGCAGCTCGCAGCTCGCAGCCAATTCTTCTATGTCAAATGCCGCATTTGCAACTCCCGCACCTGCATCGCATGGAGCTACGTACTGGCTCGCGCTGTCGTTGACTCCGGGCCTGGGCCCGACGCGCATCAGAAAACTGACCGAACACTTCGGAACTGCCGAGCGCGTCTTCCATGCCAGCCTGACCGAACTTGAAGCCACAGGGATGCAGGTCGTCTCCGCCCAATCCATCGCCACCGGAAAGTCACTCGAACTGGCACAACAGGAGTGCGCAAAAGTGGTGGAGGCGGGCGCCAGAATTATTTCGCTCAGCGATCCGGAGTATCCCGCGCGGTTGAAGGAGATCTACGATCCGCCGGTAATCTTGTTCGTGAAGGGAAGCGTTGAGGTTCTGGCCCAACCTGGTATTGCAATGGTGGGAACGCGTCATCCCACGCCTTACGGCAGCGGGATGGCCGAACGCCTCTCCGCCGACCTCGCCGCCCGAGGTCTGGTGATTATTAGCGGCTTGGCGCGCGGCATCGATACCGCGTCGCATCGCGGGGCGGTCGCCGTTAAAGGAAGGACCGTGGCGGTTCTCGGCACCGGAATCGACGTCATGTATCCGAAGGAAAATACGCGACTGACTGAACAGATCATCGCTCTTGGTGGCGCGCTGATCTCCGAGTTCCCCGTCGGAACCTTCCCGGCCCCGCAAAATTTTCCGATCCGCAACCGGATTATCAGCGGCATGTCGGCAGGCGTTTTGGTCGTCGAAGCCGCGGAATATAGCGGCACCCGCATTACCTCGCGTCTTGCGCTCGAACAGAACCGCGATGTCTACGCCGTCCCGGGCAACGTAACCAACAAGAATTCCTGGGGTCCGAACACACTGATCAAGCAGGGAGCAAAGCTCGTCGCCACATGGGAAGATGTGTGGGAAGAGCTTCCGGCCGATATCCAGGCTGCGCTCAGTTCCATGCAGAATGAATCCCTCGGGCCCGAAACCGCATCTCTATTCCCGGACGAAGTTGCCTCGCCCCACGAAAAAAAGATCCTCAGGTTGCTGAAAGCCGACGAATCCACGCACATTGATGAACTGGTCGAGTTGCTGGAAGCCGAAATGTCGCCCTCGGAAATCTTCGCCGCACTGTTCGAGTTGGAGCTGAATGGGAAAGTGCGGCAGCTGCCGGGGAAGAATTTTGTGAAGAGCTTCTAGCTGCTGGCTGCTAGCTACTAGCGAGCAAGCGAAGTGAGGCAAAATGGAGGACTTCAAGGAACTGAGGGTCTGGTCGAAGGCTCACGAACTAACAATGCTCGTCTACAGGCTCACGAGAGCGTTCCCGCGAGATGAAATCTACGGATTGACCTCTCAGATACGGCGATCGGCGGCATCGATTGGAGCAAATATTGCGGAAGGGTGTGGCCGGCATTCCGATGGCGAAATGGCGCGGTTCCTTCAAATCGCGCGCGGGTCCGCCAGCGAAACCGAATACCACTTACTATTGGCGAAGGACTTGGGATTTCTGCAAGAGGGCGATTTCCAAGCTGCTGAGCAGGCTGTGGTTGCGGTGCAGAGGATGCTGACTGCGTTGGTCCAAAAAGTTCGACCGCAAGGTCGCAAGAGGGTTGTCGATTGCCAGTAGCTAGAAGCCAGAAGCTAGTAGCGATTTGCTTCGCACAGTTGTTGCCATCCGCCAATTCATGCTAGCTTCAATTCCAATACCGCGAAACTGAGGAAACATTGTCCAAAGGACTAGTCATTGTCGAATCGCCCGCTAAGGCGAAAACCATCCAGAAGTATCTGGGCAAGGGATTCACGGTCGATGCTTCTTACGGCCACGTGAAAGACCTGCCCAAGAGCAGCCTCGGCG
>JBAVAA010000265.1:0-18997 GCA_049585515.1 Terriglobales bacterium
GGTCCCGCAGCAGGTAATCGACGCCGTCGCAGACTATCTTTCCCGCAACAACGCCAACACCGGCGGCGCCTATCACACCAGCCGCAACACCGACCGCATGATCGCGGAAGCGCGCGTGGCCATGGGCGACTTCCTGAATGGCGACGCCGATGAAATCGTCTTCGGACCCAACATGACGACGCTGACCTATGCGATGAGCCGTGCTCTCGGGCGCGAGTTCATGCCGGGGGACGAAATCGTTCTCACCCTGCTCGATCACGACGCAAATTTCTCGCCCTGGAAAGCGCTGGAAGAAAAAGGGATTGTCATACGCGCGGTAAAGTTCAACGAAGAAGATTGCACGCTCGACATGCAAGACCTGGCAGAAAAGATCAGCAAGCGCACGCGGCTCGTGGCCGTCGGCTATGCGTCCAATGCAGTGGGCACGATCAACAATGTCGCCGAGGTGGTGCGCCTGGCGCGGCAAGCGGGAGCGCTCAGTTACATCGACGCTGTCCACTACGCTCCGCACGGGCCGATTGATGTGCGTGCGCTCGACTGCGATTTTCTGGCCTGTTCGACGTACAAATTCTTCGGCCCGCACATGGGCGTTCTCTACGGCAAGCGCGAGCACCTGAAAAGATTGCGTCCCTATAAAGTCCGTCCCAACACCGACAATATTCCTAACTGCTGGGAATGGGGCACGCTGAACCACGAGTGCATCGCCGGAATCAAAGCCTGCGTGGACTACTGGGAAGCCTTGGGCCGGCGAGCAACCCCTACCGTAACCACCCGGCGCGCCGCCATTCTCGCCGCGCACAAGGCGATTCATCGGCACGAACAGCGCTTGATGGAGAAAATGATCGCGGGCCTGCTCGCAATCCCGGGACTGAAGCTGTACGGCATCACCGACCCGAGTCGCTTCGAGAATCGCTGCGCCACCTTCGTGGTCCGCATCGAAGGCCACACGCCGCTGGAACTGGCAACGCACCTCGGCCAGCGCGGCTTCTTTACATGGGATGGAAACTACTATGCCCTGAACTTGACCGAACAGCTGGATGTCGAGCGCGACGGGGGATTTCTGCGCATCGGTCTCGTGCATTACAACACGATAGAAGAAGTAGAGAAGCTGCTGACGGCCCTGGGTGAAATTGCGGCGTAGGGACAACCGCCCCCCCGGCTATCCAGTCGGGCGCAGCCCGACGGTTACCGTCGCATTTCTTCCACCTCACCCCCGCGTCCCACCAACGCCATGCTAGCCAGCCCGATAAACAGCCCATGTTCGACAATGCCCGGAGTATTGCTCAGCGCAAGCGCCAGCGCCGGCGGATCTGCAATCCGTCCAAAGCTGCAATCCAAAATCTGATTACCGTTGTCGGTCAAGTAAGGACCGCCGTCCGGCTTGACGCGCAACTCAGGCGATCCGCCAAGCCCCGCAATTTTCTTCTCAACCACGGTGCGCGCAAACGCAATTACCTCGACCGGCAGCGGAAACTTGCCAAGCACTGAAACGACCTTTGCAGAATCCGCAACCACAACCATCTTCCTGGACGCGGACGCAACAACTTTCTCGCGCAGCAGCGCACCGCCTCCACCTTTGATCAAGCGCAATTGCGGATCGATTTCATCGGCGCCGTCGATGGTGATGTCGATTTCCGGATGTTCATCCAACGTGGTCAGCGGAATGCCGACTGAGCGCGCCAGGTCCCCCGTCTTCACAGACGTCGGGATCCCAATAATCTTCAATCCCGCCCTCACGCGCTCGCCAAGAGCGAGAACCGTAAAGTATGCGGTTGAACCCGTGCCGAGGCCCACGATCTCGCCATTATTCACCAGCTTCGCTGCGGCACGGCCGGCAATTTCTTTTTCCGCTTCATGCGCCATAGTTACCTGAAGTCACCCGATAGTTTGCCAGACGCCCACAAGCGCTTGTAGTCAAATGATCACTTGCTAAATATCGCGATATACGCGAGATATCCCGCCAGCACCAATCCGAAAAGGCCAAGGAGGTATGATACGAGGTCGATCACGAATCCGGCAGGCTCGAAGCTGTTCGTATCAAGCTGCATCTTCGTTACACGGTAGCGCCTCAGACCCGCAAGAATCAGCACCACTCCGCCGACAGTGGAAATGATGCCGAGCCAGGTTGTCAGGCCCGGCGTGGAGGAGTTGTATCCCTGCATCTTCAAGAATTCGCGTAGGGCGATCGAGAAGCGTCCAATGGCGAATCCAAAAACAATGGTGGCGACACCGGTTCGCACCCACGCCAGAAAAGTGCGCTCATTGGCGAGGTGATCGCGCGCGCGATTGGGATTGACGTTATCCGGCATGCTTGAGCTGAAGTCTAGGAGGCCGCCTTATTCCACAGCCTTCTGAAGCAGGGCAGCAATTCCAGCAATGTTCTTCACAAGGTCGGCAGGGAACCCGTGCCGCTGCTGCAGATATTCCGGCGAATTGTAGGAGAGCCATACCTTGCCCTGTTCATCCTGCCAGGCCAGCGCTTTCAACGGAAGGTCGATGGCGACCCGCGGCGCCGCAACCATCAAAGGCGTGCCTCCCTTTGGACTGCCAAAGATCAATAGCTGCGTCGGCTGCATTTTAAGGCCAACCTTCTCCGCTTCCCCGCTGTGGTCGATGAGAGCAAATACAGTGATGCCTTTTTCTTTGAGGATCGACTGGAGCCGCGCCAAAGTTTCAGGCACGGAGTAGCGGCTGGACACATCAATCACTCCACTCGCCATGGGGAAGCCTCCTGGTTCAGGTGACGATGCAGCCGTATTCTAATTCAAAATCATCTTGCCCAAGATTTCTTTGAGTAACTTGGCGGCGACCGTTGCGGTGATCTGGGTGTTGTCTTGCGCCGGATTAAATTCCACGATGTCGGCGCCGGCGATTTTCCCGGTAATGGCATGGAGGTGCGCGATCGCTTCTCGTACCGACAAGCCTCCCGGCTCACGATGCGAAATGCCAGGCGCAAACGCAGGATCGAGCGCGTCCACGTCGAACGAGATGTACACGGGGCCCTCGATTTTCATGCGGTCGAGCGCGGGCAGATGCCGCATCTCGATGACCTCGACGCCGAATTTCTGCGCTTGTTCGCGTTGATGTCCAGTCATGGTCCGAATGCCAATCTGGATCAGGCGCTTGGCGGCGCGCTCTTCCATGATCCGGGCAAATGGACAGGCGTGCGAAAGCCGGTTGCCCTCGAGTTCATCGTAGAGATCGGGATGGGCATCGAAGTGAAGGATGGTCAGTCCGGGAATGCGCTGGCCGAAGGCGCGGAGGATCGGCAGGGTAATGGAGTGGTCGCCACCCAGGCTGACCGGACGCAGATTATGGTCCAGCAGTTCGCCGATCTTGTCTCGATGGCTGCGAAGGGCTGATCGAAGGTGAATTTCAAATCGCCGGCGTCGCAGAACGCGCCCCGGGCACCCAAGTCAACGCCGGTTTCGGTCCATAAGTTCGACGAAATGGAATCGAGAGCCACGCGGATGATCGGCGGCGCTCCCGCCGCTCCACGCAGCCACGAAGAGTTGGCATCGAACGGTATGCCCAGAATGACAGGGGTTCCAGGCTTGGCCGTGTCAGGACGAAGGGTCATAGCAATATTCCTCGCCCCTCAGAATACTCGCGGCAAACCCAGTCGTGCAGTGATCGGCGACACGGCCATTACCAATGGAGAGCCGGGGCGTTTCGGCCCGGCGGGCGGCGAGGACATTCGGTCGCTTCGTTACTCTCGTCAAGCTGAATCGGCTGCACCGGGCAACTCATCCGTTATTCTATAGAAGACTGATATGCCAACTTCAACCAGAACGACCAGCGGGGCCAAGCGCCCCGCAATCAATCCTGCAAACGATCTCACAACTAGGCAAAACTACGAACGGGAACGAGTATTTAACCTGTTCCGCCAGTACGGTTATCTGGAGTCCGAACTCAACCCGCTCGGCCTGCTGCCTCCCCAACCGCATCCGGACCTCGAAATCGATAACGAATGGGCGCGGGAAGCAAGGCGCATCTACTGTGGCAGCGTTGGCGTCGAGTTCATGCACATCGCCGATCCCGAGCGCCGCCGCTGGATTCAGGAGCGAATCGAAGCCGACCCGGCGGAGGTTGACATCGACAAAGACCGCGCGCTCGACCTGCTCGTGCGCGCCGACCTGTTTGAACAAACGCTACAGCAGCGCTATCTCGGCAACAAGCGCTTCTCGCTCGAGGGCAACACGTCGTTGTTGCCCGCGGTGGACCAGGTTCTGGACGTAGCCGGCGAGCGCGGCGCGGTGGAACTGGTGATGGGCATGAGCCATCGGGGACGCCTGAACGTCGTCATCCACGTGGCGAATCGACCGGCGGACCAGGTGTTCGCCGAATTTGAGGATGTCGATCCACGTAGCGTACTCGGATCGGGCGACGTGAAATATCACATGGGCGCGACCGGCGAATACGTGACCAGGAGAGGAAAGAAAATTCATATTCACCTCGCGTCGAACCCCAGTCACCTGGAAGCGGTCGATCCGGTGACAGTGGGACGCACGCGTGCCAAGCAAGATCGTGCCGGTAAGGGAGGCACGGCAAAGTATCTGCCGCTGCTCGTCCACGGTGACGCCGCTTTCGCGGGGCAAGGCATCACGGCGGAGACGATAAATTTTGCCGACCTATCCGGCTTTACGGTGGGCGGGACGATCCACGTACTCGTCAACAATCTGATCGGCTTCACTACGAATTCCCGTGAAGAACACTCCTCGCGCTTCTCGGCGCAACTCGGACGCCGCCAGGCGATCCCCATTTTTCACGTGAATGGTGAAGATGTGGATGCGGTGATGCGCATCGCGCGCATCGCCACCGAGTACCGCTACAAATTTGGCAATGACGTGATCGTGGACCTGATCGGCTACCGCCGCCATGGACACAGTGAGGTGGACGATCCCACGGTAACCCAGCCGCTGATGTATAAGGCAATCAAAGAGCATCCGCCGCTGTATCAGATTTACGCCAAACACCTAGGCATGGATGATGACAAAATCGCCGAGCGGGCTCGTGCGGTCAAGAGTGAGTATGAGGCGGCCCAGAAGAGCGCCACGCAATTCACCAAGAAACCGCTGATGCGCGATCTTCCCAACTACTGGGACGATTATTTCGGGGGCCGTTATAAGCCGGCCTACGAGCAGCCAACGGGCATTCAGCGCGAAGAGTTGGCAGAACTAACTGAGCGATTGACCACGTATCCCGAGGGCTTTCACATCCATCCCAAAGTGAAGAAGTTGCTGGAGCAACGGCAGGAGATGGGCACGGGTAAGAAGGCGGTCGACTACGGCATGGCCGAGGCGCTGGCATTTGCGAGTCTCGTAAAACACGGGATTCCAGTTCGCCTGAGCGGGCAGGACTCGCGCCGCGCGACATTCAACCAACGCCACTCGGTGCTGATCGATACGGAAGACGAATCGGAATATGTCCCCTTGCGCCACATTGCTCCCGGCCAGGCGTCGTGCGACATCTACAATTCGACGCTTTCGGAAGCGGGCGTAATGGGATTTGAATACGGCTACAGCCGCGATTATCCTGAAGCCCTGGTTCTATGGGAGGCGCAGTTCGGCGATTTTGCCAACGTGGCGCAGGCGGTCATTGACCAGTTCGTGTGCGCGGGCGAGGACAAGTGGAACCTGCTGTCGGGACTTGTACTCTTACTGCCGCACGGCTACGAAGGACAAGGCCCGGAGCATTCCAGTGCGCGCATCGAGCGATTTTTGCAACTCGCCGCCCGCGATAACATCCAGATCTGCCAGCCCTCGAACGCCGGCCAGTATTTTCACCTGCTGCGGCGGCAGGCGCTGCGCAAGTGGAGAAAGCCGCTGATCGTCTTCACCCCAAAGAGTATGCTGCGCCATCCCGATGCCCTCGCACCGCTCGAGGATCTGACGCATCAGAAGTTTCTGCCCGTGATTCCGGACACCGAAGCCGAGGACGCCAAACGCATCCTGCTCTGCACCGGCAAAATCGGGCACGAATTGCGCACCGAACGCCAGAAGCGCCGGAACAACGGCAAGAACAATAACAACGACAAGGACAAAAACCTGAGCGTAGCCATTGTCTTTCTCGAACAGATGTATCCGTTCCCAGAGACGGAACTGGCCGCCGAACTGGCGCGGCATAGCGCGGCGCGGGATATCGTGTGGGTGCAGGAAGAACCGGCTAATATGGGTGCGCTTTCCTATATGCTGCCCCGCTTAAAGCACATCGCGGACGACCGCCCCGTGCTTTCGGTAAAACGTTCCGGAAGCGCGAGCCCGGCCACGGGCTCGGCGAAAGCGCACGACGTCGAACAGAAAACGCTGCTGGCCCTGGCCTTCACGCAGAACTAGAACTCAGAATGGTATGGGGACGTCTCTCACTCATACATTGAAGGGAAAAAAATAAAGCCCAAGACCAACACTCGATCCTGGGCCTTTCACAATGGGCTAAGTCAACTGACAGACGGGGCAAGCCCCGTCTCTATAGCTACGATCACCTATGGCCACCGCTTGGCTGCATCTTCCCATCCGGCCACGCGTGCCGGAGCGGTCCCACCCTGGGCGGCAACCACCGGCGGAATCCGGACCGGTTGCTGTTGTGGGGCGGCCGCCAAAGTCGGCTTTGGCGCTTCCGCCATCTGCTCCTTTTCCTCCGAAAGCAGTGGGGCAGCGACGCGCAAGGCCTCAACCTCTTTTTCCAGCCTGGTCAGTTCAAGTTCTTTTTGACGGAGAACTTCGTACACATTTTTCATGCTTGGGCAC
This sequence comes from Terriglobales bacterium, assembly GCA_049585515.1. Classification (GTDB taxonomy): domain Bacteria; phylum Acidobacteriota; class Terriglobia; order Terriglobales; family Acidobacteriaceae; genus Acidiflorens. Next base: position 6,747 of record JBAVAA010000265.1, read on the forward strand.
CTTTGTGTTGGAACGAGCGATTAAGCGCAGAGTATTGGTTCCATCGACGCTTTGTCAAGGAAAACGGCGCTTACGGGTGTATGAATAGTTATCGAAGCTGGGTTATCGAAGCTGGCTTATTGAAGTTTTACTATCGAAATACCACGACCGCAACCAGGATGCCCAGAATCAGAACGACGATCGCCAACAGATTGACAGGGTTGGTCAGCCACGGTTCTTTTGTACTCGCATAGCGCTCGAGGAAAGCCGGGACAGATTCCTCCGACACAGGAGCGACTGAGACGCCTGCGGAGGCAGACGAGTCCTGTTCCTGCTCCCGCTCTTCATTCTCTCGCTCTTCAATCTCTCGCTTTTCGTTCTCTCGTCCGCTTTCTAGATGATCGACATGGGCTCGTTCTATCTGGCTCTGCGATTTCTCGTGCCGCCTGGTTTCGAAAATCCTGTCGTTGTCTATCTTCTCGCTCTCTCTTTTCTCGCAGTCGAGGCAGAGCGTTCGTCCCTCGGAGACGGGGAATCCACACGAAGAGCATTTTTGCGTGCGGAGTATGTCCTCAGGTATTGAAGAAGGCGTGAACTCTGGATCCGCTGGCAACTCAGTGGGAAGCGGCGCGGGTTCGGCAGGTTCTGACTGCGAAGGACTCGCAGCAACCAGCGGCGCGCTACTCGTCGCAGCAGTAGCTTCGACCGGCTTGTGGGGTTCTCGCACGGGCGCTGGCGCCGCTGCGGAGTTCGGACGCGGCTGCTCGGCCAAATCGAGCGCCGTCAACGTGAGATCGGCCATGCGCTCAAGTGCGACCAGGTCGCGCTCTTCGAACGCGTAGGGGTGATCGGAGAACAGTTCAAACAAACCGCGAACCTCGCCGCTCCGTCGCAGTAGCGGCAAGACGACTATGGACGCGATGCCCAGCGCCCGGCAGGCTTCCAGATTCACGCGCGGGTCGGTCTCCGCGTTGTCGCAGCGCAGTAACTGGCGTCGGGAAATGCTTTCCCCGGTCAATCCGGAACGAACCTGCAGCCGCGCTCCCACCGCCGGCGCCGACGACCCCGCGCTCGCGCGGCACACCATCTCTTCCCCCTGCGCTAAAGCGAGGGCAGTCCCGGTTGCGCCTGTGATGTACTGCGCGCGTTCCACCAAAAGCTGGAGCGCCGAATCCAGGTCCCTTTCCCCCAGCACACGGCTCGTACTGGTTCCGGTTTGATCGCTGGATTGATCGGGAGATTGATCGCGAGAAAGAATGCGGGACGGATCAGAAACTGGATCGCGCGGTTGATCGCGAAAACGGCTGCCGTTCGCGCCCGCCATGTCTCTCACATCGTCGTCGGCGTTCGATGGCGGGAATCGATCTTCAGGACCAGCGGATCTATGCATGGAATTGCTGTCCAGGTGCCTTCCGGCATTCAGAAATAGTAGGTATCACACCGAAAATAGCTGAACCGAGTCTCGCCTCGGAGACTCCCGCTGTCAAGGGCTGGGGACGATCTGGACTTACTGCGGTTTTTCTTCTTTCTGCGGTTTTTCTTCTTTATGCCGCAGCCATTCGATAAACATCTGCTCCTTCGGCTTGTCATAAGCCATCAGCAGGTGGCGGATGCTGCGCCCACTGACAAAGTGGCAAACTTCTTCGGCCAGATTTTTTGCATGGTCGCCGGCGCGCTCGAGCGACTGAGTCATGAAAATAACCTGCAGGCTGGAGTGGTGCGCAACATTCTCCGGATTCTCGATGTGGCGCAGAAAAATGAGATTGCGCAACCGGTCCATTTCGGCATCGGCGCGGAGCACATCAATCGCCTTCTTAACGTCTTTTTGCGAGAAAGACTGGCCCACGTCGGACAGCATTTTTTCCAGGACCGTGGCCATATGCGTCAGGTCGCGCGAATCCTGCGAGTCGAGGCGGGCTCCCGCCGCTTGCGCGCTGGTCGCAAAACTCAGCAGCAGGTCGCCGATGCGTTCCAGCCCAATCATCACTTTCATGCACGCCAGCAGTTGCCGGGTTTCGGCCTCTGGGACGCGAGTGATGGTGGAGGTAACGCCGGAGTCCACTTCCATGTCAATGGCATCAAGTTCTTTTTCGCACTGCCGGATGGCATCCAACCGGGACATCGACCCAGTGGCAATTCCCTCGGCCGCGATGGCCGCGGCCTGACGCGCCAGTTCGCAGGCTTCCACCGTCCGCTCCACCAGCACGGAGTGCGACGGCTCAGGCGAAGACGTTCTTGCGCCGGCTGTGCTCATAGGCGAAATCGCCCTACTCACTTTGATGCGACCCGCTCCATGGGCGCGAGCGGCATCAACCATAGTGTGACATACACTCCCAGCAAAAGCATAACTGGCGGGGTTACCGGACGGGTTACAACCCCGTGAATTTCTCGTTTATCCAACGAAAAATCGTAAACAGGTTAGTCCGGCATTACTGCTTCCATTTGTTCTCAATCCTGGGAGGATGCTGCAGGGTTTGCATCACCACACAATACTGTTCCGTTTTTACCTGCAACGCGCTCAACTGCTCCACGGTTGCCTTCGGTGCGCGGACGTCAAAATTGACCCGGATGCTCTCAAATCCGACCGCCGCTTCTTTCGATATTCCCAGAGTTCCCTGCAGGTCCAGATCGCCTTCGACGGTGACATCGATACTCTCGGTTGGAATTCCCATTGCTGCGGCCACCATCTGGCAAGTGATTTGCGCGCAAGCAGCCAATGCACCCAACAACAGGTCTCCAGAGCAGGCGCCCGAACCCGCACCGCCGACGCCCGAGTGCGCTTGCGCCTGGTAAATCGCTCGTCCCAAGTCCACAGAACATGCGATCGGCGCGTCGGTCTGGCTGCCATGCGCGCTCAGCGTGATTCGGGAACTCGCGGGCTCTTGCCGGTACCGGTCTTTCAAAGGCCGCTGCAGCGATCGAATATCCATGAATTCCTCCGGACTGGGGTATTATAACTTCATCGAAGTTTGCTGCGGCGGGGCCCGCAGTTCCAGCGTGTTTCAGAAAATTCCGCCGTAATTGCGCTGCGGAAAGCAACCAGCTTTCCGGGTTTTGGCTGCGCTCGGCGAGGTCCATGGATCATACTTCTACGACAGGTTCGGTGCCATTCACCTTGCTGCCGGGTGCGCGCTTCGGCAGTTACCAGATTCTCCAGGAGCTGGGCGCCGGGGGTATGGGCAGAGTTTATCGCGCCAAAGACACCCGCCTCGACCGCGAAGTTGCAATTAAAACCCTTTCCTTTGACACCCAATCGGAACCGGGATATGTAGCTCGCTTTGAGCGGGAAGCGCGGGCCGCGAGCGCACTGAATCACCCTAACATCGTTACTATTTATGAATTGGGGTGCGAGGGCAGCACGCATTACATCGCCATGGAACTGATGCGGGGGCAGACGGTGCGGACGCTGCTAGTCTCTGGCCCTATTCCATTTCGTAAGGCTGTTGCAATCGCGGCGCAGATCGCAGACGCTCTCGCCAAAGCGCACGAGAGTGGCATTGTTCATCGCGATTTGAAGCCTGAGAATCTGATGGTTTCTGGCGACGGTACCGCGAAAATTCTCGACTTCGGCCTGGCGAAGCTGCTTGAAGATAAGCATGCCTCGGATTCGGATGCATCCACCTCCATCACCGAGCGCGGCACCGTAATGGGCACGATAGGCTATATGTCGCCGGAGCAAATGACCGGGGAGGAAGTCGATTTTCGTTCCGACCAGTTTTCTTTCGGTTCGGTGATCTACGAAATGGTTACCGGCGCGCCTGCGTTCCGGAAAAGGACCCATGCAGAAACCAACGCTGCCATCCTTCGCGATGAACCGGAGCAGCTCGGTTCCAAAATGCTCCAAGCGCCTGCGCCCTTCCTATGGATCGTTGAGCGCTGCCTTGCCAAAGATCCGACGCAGCGCTACGCCTCTACCCGGGATTTGGCTCGTGACCTTTTCGCCGTACGCGATCGTCTTGCGGATGTCCCCACACCGCACTCGGAGCCTCGCCCGAACAACCTGCCGGCGCAGCGTACCGCATTTATTGGGCGGGAACACGAAGAGGATGCTCTAAACAAGCTCTTGAGTCGCGCCGACGTACAACTCGTGACCCTTACAGGTCCGGGTGGAATCGGCAAAACGCGGCTCGCCCTGCGGGTGGCGGGCGAAATTGCCGGCCAGTTCCCCGGCGGAGTTTGTTTCGTCGCCCTGTCGGCGGTCCGCGACGCTGGTTTGATCGCTTCTACCATCGCACAGGCGGTGGGAGTGCGCGAAGCCGGCAAACACTCCCCTGAGGAAAGTTTGAAAACGTACATGGGAAAACTGGACCAGCCCATGCTCCTACTGCTCGACAACTTCGAACACCTGGTCTCCGCCGCCCCGCTCATAGCGCAGCTGCTGACTTCAGGTCCGAAGCTTAAAGTCGTAGTCACCAGCCAGGCGCCGCTTCATATCTACGGCGAACATGAATTTCCCGTGCCCCCGCTGGCGCTGCCCGATCCCAAATCCATTCCACCTCTGGAAGCGCTGTCGCGTCTTCCAGCGGTTGCCCTTTTTGTGGAACGCGCCAAGGCCGTGAACCGCGACTTTGCGCTGACGGCGGCTAACGCAGCGGCCGTGGCAACCGTCTGCGCTCGCCTGGACGGCCTGCCTCTCGCCATCGAACTTGCGGCAGCGCGCATCAAGTTGCTTTCGCCTTCTGCCATGCTGGCGCGCCTCGAAAGCCGCCTAAATCTGTTGACCGGAGGCGCGCGCGACTTGCCCACCCGTCAACAGACTCTACGCAGCACCGTGGACTGGAGCTACGGTCTTCTCAATCCCGCGGAACAAACTCTCTTTCGAAGGCTTTCCGTGTTTACCGGCGGCTGCACTCTGGAAGCCGTAGAAGCGGTGTGCGACACCAAGGGCGATCTCGGAATTGACGTGCTCGACGCCATGGCTTCCATGGTGGATAAAAGTCTGGTGCAGCACGTGGAGAGGGTCGACGCAGAGACGCGCTTCCTGATGCTTTCGACCATTCGCGAATACGCTCTCGAACGCCTCGCCGACAGCGATGACGAACCCACAACTCGACGGGCCCATGCCGCTTATTACCTCGTACTTGCCGAAGAAGGCGCCAAGGACGAGGTCGCTCAGCCCGAATGGCTCGACCGTTTTGATGTCGAGCACGACAACTTCCGCGTGGCGCTCGATTATCTGACTAAAACTGGCGATGCCGAATGGGGCCTGCGCCTCGGGGCCGCCCTGTTTCGCTTTTGGGAGGCGCGGGAACATTTTACGGAAGGCCGTGAAGCTACGGACCGGCTGCTCGCGTTGCAAGGCGCCGCCGAGCGTCCGAAACTGCGCGCGCGCTTGTTGTTCGCAGCGGCAGTTCTAGCCGGCCAGCAGGGTGATTACGCTTCCGCGAGGGGACTGTTCGAGGAAAGTCTCGAGACCTGCGTCGAACTGAATGATAACCACGGCGTTGCCGTCGCGCTGAACGCGTTGGCCCTCAATGCCCGCGATCGTGGCGACCTTCCCAACGCATCCTTGCTCTTCGAACGCTGTATCGCGATCTGGAAAGACCTCGGCGATTCCGCCGATATCGCTCGCACCCTCAGCAATCTTGCTAATGTAATGAAGTTGCAGGGCGAACATGCACGCGCCTCCGCTCTTTATGACGAATGCCTGGCAATGTTCCAGAAAGCCGGAGACGTCGCAGGCGCTGCTTGGACGCTGAATTATCAGGCCGACGTCGCCCGGGAAAGAGCGGATCTCGTCGCCGCGCGCTCATTCTGCGAGCAGAGTCTCGCGGCGTTTCGCCAACTGAGGGATACGTGGGGAATTGCCAGCACGCTTTCCGATTTAGCAAGTCTGAGCTGCGATCAGGGCAACAATGCCGAGGCTCGCCGTCTTCACGGCGAGAGTCTCAAGCTGTTTCAGGAACTGGGTCACCAGCGCGGCATCGCGCGGGTACTCGAGTGTCTGGCCGTGAGTGCCGCCGCGCAATCCAACGCCGAGCAAGCGCTGCACCTGGCAGGTGCGGCCGCCGCACTTCGCCAACGATTGGGCGCGCCGCTTACGGCCGCCGAGCAACTCAAGCTTGAGAAGGCGCTGGAATTTGCGCGCCGGACTCTCGGCAATGCGGCGGGTATGGCGGAGTGGATGGAGGGATGGGCGATGCCGGTAGAACAGGCATTACAGGAGGCGCTGGATTGTGATGCCCAGTCAGCTGGGACTCGAAATTGGGATTAAGTCAACCTGCGGTGCCTGGGTCGATCATGCGCCGGACTGCCGACACTCGATTCGCCGGAAAACCTCCGCGGCGCGCGTGTTCCCGAACCGTTTCCTCGTCGGGAGCCAGGTACACACAATAAACCTTATCGCCGGTGACGTAGCTATGCAGCCACTTGATTTCCGGTCCCATGATCTTCAGCACGCTCACAGATTTTTGAGCGATTTCCTTCAATTGTGCATCCGAGAAATTACCCGCGCCCGGGATTTCCCGCTCAATCACATATTCAGGCATGGCCACCTCCGCGAACGGTCATGGTACCAGATTCTTCGTTCCCATAAGGTCGCCCGAAACCCTATTGCAGGGGCGTCCACGTCCGACATTCCGTCGAACTGACCGGCGTTGTCAACGGCGGACCAAACTTGAACCGAACTACCGCGTCGGAGGTTGAACAAAAACTTCTGGACCCTGTGCCGCTGGAGACAGGAGTGCCAACTACTACATATTGCCGACAGGGTTGTTTGGTGCAGACCGCGCTGACGCTGAATTGGAATCCGGACTTTACACACCATGCACTCGCGGTACAACTTGGATTCCCCAAAGTAGCGTCGATAAAATTCGCATGTTCCGCGGTAGAGGCATCATGTCTGGCTGGGTCTGGACCCAACGTGGCCAGATCGCGGGCAAAACCCCGCTTCGGATAACTGGTTGAGTAAGCGATCTGCGCGCTATTCGCTGTTCGTATCATGGCAACCGCGCTTGATTCATTCGCCGCGATTCGCGCCCGCAGCAAGTTTGGAACCGCGATGGCCGCACCCACCAGAATCGCGCTCGCGTCCACCCCTCCGCTCATGCTGACTTCGCGCAGCGCGCTTTCCTCCCCATAACCATAGACCGCGATTGGCGAAGCTTCGGCGGTTGATCGCGAAAGAGACTCCGCCAGTTGCGGAAAAAACCTGCGCACATTCATCGCCGCCAGAGCATTCGGAGTCTCGTAGAACACCGCGGAGACATCGGGCCCGCGGTCTGGTGGCAGAGTTGCAAGAAACTTCTGGGACCTGCCCAACGATTCACCGGAGCGATGAAGCCGCACTGCCCCGGCCACCCCCTCGTGATTGGAAGCGATCAATAAATAGCCATCGACAAATGCATACCCTACCTCGATGGTTTTGCGGGCGGAAGGAATACGCACGGTGTAGTAAGTAACTCCATCCTCTTCTGAACGCTGCACATTCAGATGCGCTGCTGTCAGCAACGTACTCAAAATTGACTGCAGGCGATCTGAGTCATTCACCTGGAGCATAGCCTCCCATTCGGGATCGGGGGGATTGAGACTGTCCAGTTCGAATGCGATTTCTCCGCCCAGGCGGCTGAGCACATCGTCCTTAAGATTCACTTTCAGCGCGGCTTCCATTTGCTCCACCGATGCGAATGCCTTGGGGTTCAAAGCGGTAGCAAGTTCCTTCACGTCTTCATAAATCTGCGCCGGATTCCTGAGCAGTATCGCGCCTGCCATCACCGCCTGGGGTGAGACAAAATCCAAACTGCGCAAATGGCCCGGCGTCGCCAACCACGATGCCATCCCGTGCCGGGAGCCGTTGAAGCTCAACTCCATTTCGCTGCTTGATCGGCCGGCGAGACTCTTGTGTTCCCAGACGAGATACTTCATGTCGTTGAACCCAGAATGCTGGAAAAGCGCTTGCCCGGGACTCGCGCTGGTTGGAATTTGCTTCAGGATTGTCTGCAAATCAATGGCTCCTACAATGGTGGCGCCTCCTTCGTAAGTCTGTGCCACTCGCTACCCGAACGGCGTGGAGGCAAAGTCAACGGCCGTCCCGTCGAGGTGTGCATTCAGCCGCTTGAGTTCGCCCAAATCGAGCGTTCCGACCACCAGGTCGGGACGTACCAGGATCACAGGTTGTTGCGGCGGAAACATCTCCTTCGCGGCGCTGAGTTCCTGCACATTGAAAACGTGAAACGCCGGCTTCGACCCGCCATCGACAGGATTTGCCATCTGCCGAAGGAAATCCTCCAGGCCGGGCTTTCGTACTTGCGCCAGAATCTGCAGGCTGGGCCCTTGCCGGCCCTCGGTTCCGGCCGATACGGTAATCTCGTCTTCCAGAAATTGAGAGAGCTGATAGAACTGTTCGAGAGCATCCTCCATTTTGGGCCCATAAGCAGCCAAATAGCCGTGCTGCCACCAGGTACGCAGCACTGCACTGTCACGCAGCTCCCCCTGGAAAATTGTCAGCGCCTGGTGGATCGTCTCGCCATAGTTGGGAAACGCGGTATAAAAAACCGTCGACCCCTGCTGCACCGTCAATAAGTGAGACTGGCTGCGCGCCGCCGGAAATTGGACTCCGTGCTGGAGCTTTTCCGTCAGCCGGCCGAACTCGGTCATGAGTTCCGGATTATTCGCGAGATCCCGAGCCCAGGGGACCTCGGTCTGGGGTGGAGTGGTGACTTGCGCCGCGCTGGTCCCCGTCACCAGAAAAAGCAGCGCGACGATAGAAACGCACGGAATGGTATAAAGGAACCGCTGCCGCTGGAGATACTCTTGCATATGATCCACCCTTGAGTAGTCAGGTACAGCGATTCTTGACGCCGAAAGAATGCGCCCATCGACGTCTACGTCGGCCCCGCCTCAGAGCCCGTGAGCACGAATAAGAAAGTCGAGCCGTGGTTAAGCTCACTCTCCGCGCGAATCGTTCCTTTGTGCGCAAGCACAATATGTTTGGCGATGGCCAGGCCCAGCCCGGTGCCGCCCGATTCTCGCGAGCGCGCCTTATCGACGCGGTAGAAACGCTCGAAAAGCCGAGGCAGATGCTCAGAGGAAATACCCGGACCAAAGTCCCGGGCATAAAACTCGATACCGTTCTCTGCCGCCCGCGCTCCGAGAATGATTTTCTTTCCGGAAGCCGCGTACTTCAGCGCATTCTCAATCAGATTCGAAAAAATCTGGTGAATTGCCTCCCGATCCGCATTTACAGTGGCAGCAGGAACCGCGTTCTCGATCACCAGTTCGACCCCATACGAACGTGCCACCTCGTGGAAACTTTCCAGAGCATCCTGCAGCAGTTCTTCGGCGCTGACCAGTTGCATGTCAAACCGGTGCTCTCCCGATTCGACGCGGGCCAAAGTGAGCAGATCTTCGGTAAGGCGCGACATGCGGGCCGCATTTTTGCGTATGATTTCCAGGAAATCACGCACATGATTGTCCGCAAGTGGACTATCAAGCAGCGTCTCGGTATATCCCTGGATGGAAGTCAGCGGCGTGCGCAGCTCGTGCGACACATTGGCGATGAAATCGCGGCGGCTCTTTTCCATGCGCTCGGTCTCGGTAAGATCGCGCAGCACGGCAACCGCGCCGCCCCCCGGCATTGGCGCCGCCGTGACATCAAAAGTGCGGCCGGAGGCGATGGTGTTAGAGCGCGCGGACGTGACCACCTGGTCCCGCGCCGCTTCCTGAACCGCAGCCAGAAAATCCGGGTCGCGGACGCTGTCGATCAATGGCGCATTCAGCCGTGGAGCGCGCCGCAGCAGACGGTCCATCCCCCGGTTGGCCCACTGCACGCGTCCTTCGATATCGACTGCAATCACCGCGTCCTGCATGCTGTTAAGAAGCGTTTCCAATTCGCGCTGGCTGGTTTGAATGCGGGCGTAGCTTTCTTCCACGCCGCGTGTCGTTTTATCCAATGCCGCAGCCACCTGGCCGATCTCGTCCGTTGAAGAAGAGCCAATTCTCGCCGTGAGATCGCCGCCTGCCACACGTTCGGCAAAATTTACAATGCGCTGCAACCGCCGTCCAACTTGTTGCGCCGCCACCCCCGCGACCACCATGGCGAAAACGAAAGCTGCCAGCGATCCCCAGAACAGGGCGACGCCCAGCGGACGATCCGTAATTTCCAACTGCGGCAACGGGTACGCCAACCGCACCGCTCCCCCGGAAACTGGCGCCGCCACAAACAAATAAGGAACGCCAAGCGCCTGGCTATGGCGTTCATCCAGGCCAATCTTGCCCCCCAGAGCGGAAACAAACTCTCGCCGACCCGACTGGCTCTCCATCGTGGCAGGATCGGTTTCCGAATCGGCCAGCACCTTGCCGGTGGGATCGATAACCGTGGCCCGCGCTCCCGCCGCCTGCCCCTCCTGCGCAGCGATGTCCGCCAATGAATGCTGCCGGTCCGCCTCCACGCGGTAGGCGAACATTAACGTCTTCTGTTTGAGATTGCGCTCGATCTGCTCGCGCAGGGTACGTTCCCAGACCTTGTGCACGGTCAACTGCAACGTGATCGCGGTTACGCCAATCACCAGGAGAAAAACAAACATCAATTTAACGAAGATGCGACTTCTCAACGCGCGACCTCAAAGCGGTAACCGGCCCCCCGTACCGTCTTCAGGTAGCGCGGGTTTTCCGGATCGGGCTCAATCTTTTCGCGGATTCGCCGCACATAAACATCCACCGAGCGCGGCGTCACGTAGGCCGTGTCGCGCCATACCGAGTCGAGCAACTGGTCGCGAGTAAAAACGCGTCCCGCATGCCGCATGAAATGGTCAAGCAATCGAAATTCAGTAGCCGTGGTCGGCACCTGCTTCCCGCGCACCGTCAAGGTCATCGCCCCAGGATCGATGTGGACTTCGTCAATCTTGGTAGGCAACGGCGGCAGCGGCCGCTCAAAGCGCCGCAACACCGCTTTGACGCGAGCCACTAGTTCGCGCGGGCTGAAGGGCTTTGGGATGTAGTCGTCGGCCCCCAACTCCAACCCCAGAACGCGGTCCGCCTCTCCGCTCTTGGCGGTCAGGAAAATCACCGGAACCGAAGCCAGCGACACCGATTGCCGAATCTGCCGGCAAAGCTCCAGCCCGTCTTTTCCCGGAACCATGATGTCCAGCAGAAACAGCGCCGGACGCTGCCGTTCGGCATCGACCACCACCAGATTTCCCGTGGAATACAGCCGCACGTTGAACCCGGCCGCTTCCAAATGATGGCGCACCAGGCGCGAAATATCCGGGTCGTCTTCCACAACATAGATCGTCGGTTTCACGCGAACCATTGTAGCTGGGAAATGTTTCAATTCGATACCAGGAGCAGGTCGGATTCTTTTGGCCCCGGGTGGCGCGGCGATTCACCGCTGCGATAACCGGACCATTCTCCGGTCGGCTTTAGCCGCAGAGGTCGACTGTGGCGCAGAAGCAAATTTTCAACTAACTTTCAAAGTCCTTTTTCATTAATTTCAGCGCCGCTGCGTCCTACTAACGCAGAACCATCCCCGCCTCCGCCGAAACATCCATACCCACAAACTCCCCGCGCAAAAATTTCGGGAACGCCGCCGCCGCGATCATCGCCGCGTTGTCCGTGGAAAGCGCGCGCGACGGAAAAAAAACAGGAAGCCCCTGCATCCCCGCTTCGCGCTCAAACGCGGCCCGTAATTCACGATTAGCCGCCACGCCGCCGCTCACAAACAAAGTCTGAACGTCATAGGCGCATGCTGCAGCCAGCGTTTTCGTGACCAGATCCTCGACCATCGAGCGCTGAAAAGAAGCCACCAGGTTAAGAGTCTGCCGGTCGCACAGCCTGAGAATATCTTCTAGCTTCGGATTGTCGACCCCAGCAAGTCCCTGGCGTCGAGCCTCGATCCCCGGCTTCAGGTTGTGTGTCTCCACATAACGCAACACCGCAGTTTTGATTCCACTATAAGAAAAATCAAAATCCGGCCCAGCATCTTCTGGCCGAGCTTGCTCCCGATCGCCTGCTTTGCGATGACGCCGGTCGCGATGCTTGATCTGCGAAGTCTGGAACTTCACCGCCTGAGGATCGCCATGCGGCGCTAGCCGGTCGATGGTCGGACCGCCGGGATATCCCAGTGCAAGAAGCTTAGCCACTTTATCGAATGCCTCTCCGGCGGCATCGTCACGAGTGTGGCCAATGTTCCGGTATGTCCAAAGATTCTCCTGCGCCTGCGCAAGATAAAGATGCGTGTGCCCGCCGGAGACCACCAAAGCGAGCACCGGAAAACGAAGCTCGCCATTTTCACTCAGCCGCCGCTGCAGCAATACCGCATGGATGTGTCCCTCAAG
>JBAVAA010000266.1:0-2939 GCA_049585515.1 Terriglobales bacterium
GCCATATTGGAATTCCTGAAAGAAAAAGGCATAGCCAGCGAGGAAGAGCTGCAGCGCCATCTCGAGCAGGCGGGAAACGCCAGCAGCGTCCGATGGCGTGCCGTGCGTGTAAGGATCGAGTACCTGCTGTCGTCCGCCCTGAAGGCTGCTGAGCGGGATGCACAGGTGGAAAAAAAGACCACGGAAAGCAGACAGGAGCCATCCCCGAACAAAGAAAAAGGAAGAGGCAAAGCACCGCGGAGTACAGCAACAAAAGAGGACGAGCAGAGAGACACTGAAGACAAGCACCCCTCGGAGCGGACGGGTGCGCCAAACCGCAAAGGCGAAACTCAGCCGACAGATAAGAATGCGGACAAGAACGGGAGAGAAATTAACGATAAGGAAAATAAGAATAAGGAAGATAAGAGTAAGGATAAAAACAAGGATAACGTCAGAGGTGAGGGCGGGCTAGCCCGCCAGAACGATCGAGAGGACGCAGCCTGAAACACTCCAACCAAGAAAAGCAGCTGGCAGATTACTAATGCCAGCCGCTTAAATTCTCGGTCATACTAGATTCCGAGTTTCGAATTTAGATCACCGATGACCCGATGGTCACATCACCCGATGATTCAGCGTCGGCCGCGGAACCCGCCGCCATGGAACCCACCGCGGTCTCCGGCGAATGAACCGCGCGACTCAAAGCCATGCCCGACGACCGGACCGCGTCCCACAAATCCGCGGGCGTACGGCCGTCCGTAATATGGATGCCCCCAGCCGTGGTACCAAGGGCCTGCGCCGATAAACGCTCCGTTCACGAAAAAGCCCGGTCCGTAGTATCCGTAAGGTGCGCAAGCATACGGATAGTCCGGGTAATAGCCGTATGAGCAAACCGGCGGGCCAGCCACATAGCCGCCAACGCCGACTCCGACTCCCACGCCAGCTCTGACCACGACCGCGGCCTGCGCGTACGCGATCGGCAAGGCGAGTAAAGCAAGCAGTGCAACGTATCTCAGGTATTTCATGGTGAACCTCCCTTTCATTCCAGCTCGCCGTCGTTGCTCCGATTCGTCCGAGCCTGAGGTCCTTCAGCTTTTGTATCTCTTCTGAAGCGCCTACTCATTTGAACTCGGATCGCGACGAGAAGTTGCGAAAGGGTCAGTGGTTGATTTCAGCCATCCTGCGTTAAATCAACCAGTTGGGAGGCAATGATTGAGGCAGAACTTAAAACGGCCTGAAAACGCCGGCGCACACCGGATTCGTTTGGTATACACTTCCCACGATTTTTCGCAGTCCAATAGAAATCGCATTCGCCAATGAGCGCTAGCCATACTCCTACCGCAACCAGCGCAAGAAAACCGGGACGTATCGCTTGGTTCACCGAGCTATCGCCGCCCGAACGCAGCACCTTCATCGCAACCTTCGGTGGTTGGGCGCTCGACGGCATGGACGTGATGGTGTACAGCTTCGTGATCCCCGTCCTGATCGCGGCATGGCACATCACCAAAGGCGAAGCGGGAATGTTAGGAACGGCGGCGTTGCTGATCTCCGCCGTGGGCGGCTGGCTTGCCGGATTATTGGCGGATCGCTTTGGACGCACCCGCGTGTTGCAGTGGACCATCCTCTGGTTCGCGCTCTTCACCTTTCTGAGCGGATTCACCAACAACTTCTGGCAACTGCTGATCACGCGTGGCCTTCAGGGTCTGGGCTTCGGCGGCGAATGGGCCGTCGGCTCCGTGCTCATGGGCGAGACGATTCGCGCCGAACATCGCGGAAAGGCCGTCGGTACCGTCCAGGGCGGATGGGCCATCGGATGGGGAATTGCCGCGATATGCTCGGTCGCGTTGTTCTCCTGGCTCCCCGCGAATCTCGCGTGGCGCGCCATGTTCTGGATCGGCATTCTGCCCGCGCTCCTGGTCTTCTACATTCGGCGTCACGTTCCCGAGCCCGCGGTCTACACGCAGACACACCAGGAGATCGCCGCCGGCAACAAGCCTCATTTCGAGACCCTCAATGTCTTTGAGATCTTTTCTCCCGCGTTATTGAAAATCACCGTGTTGACATCGGCCGTGGGAGTGGGCGTCCAGGGAGGCTACTACGCAATCACCACCTGGCTGCCAACGTACTTGAAGACCGTACGCCATCTTTCGGTCTTGAATACGGGCGCGTATATGATCGTCATCATCGCCGGATCATTCTGCGGTTATCTCACCGGGGCTTACCTGGCCGACGGCATCGGACGCAGGAAGGCTCTGATTCTGTTCGCCGCCTGTTGTGCCGTGACCGTCACCGCCTATACCTATCTGCCCATCAGCAACGGAATCCTGATGCTGCTGCTCGGATTCCCTCTCGGATTTTTCACCTCCGGCTCCTTCAGCCCGGTCGGCGCGTTCTTTACTGAGCTGTTTCCCAGCCGCCTGCGTGGATCGGGACAAGGCTTCTCGTACAACCTCGGCCGTGGAATCGGCGCACTGTTCCCAACGTTGGTCGGTTTTCTCAGCGCGCGGCTGTCGCTTGGCAAAGCCATTGCCATATTCGCCGTGGCAGCTTACATGGTAATGATCGGGGCCGTGCTGCTGCTCCCCGAAACCAAGGGCAAAGAATTGCACGTCTATGAATAATGAATGGAGTAATGAAGGCGAGGCCGCGATCCCGGGCGAGATGCACCTTTTAGAGGTGCGGCGCGGCTGTTAAACGCGTTAAACTCTCGAAAAGCCATGAACGACGACAAGATGATCGACGACAAGAAAGACCAGCCGACGAAGCACGACACGCATTCCGGAGACATTACACGCCGCGACTTTTCAGCCTTCCTGGTGGGCGCGGGCATTGCTGCCTCCATTTCATCGACGGCGACGGCGGATATTGGTGTTGAAATGGTCGAAAACGACGTCGAGATCAAGACTCCGGATGGGACTTGCGACGCCGCGTTCATTTATCCCAAATCTCATCCCAACTCGAAT
>JBAVAA010000267.1:0-7647 GCA_049585515.1 Terriglobales bacterium
CTGTTCAACATCATGGAAGACTGCGAACGGCGGATCATTATCGACATGCTGGAGAAGTGCGGCTGGAACCAGACCGAAGCCGCGGAGCGCTTCCACGTGCCGCTCTCCACGCTGAACCAGAAAATCAAACGGCTCGCGATTGAAATCAAGAAGAAGAACCGGAGTGAAGAGTCATCGGGCCATAGGGCGATCGGCTGACCGGCTATCTGAAACCCGCAAGACCCTTTTGGTTTTAGATTGCCCGATGACCCGATCACCGGATGATTTCTTCTCTGCTATAGTTCCCTGAGCAGTTTCCCCTGGTCGCACATGGCGCTGGAACTCGAACTGATTTCACCCATCGATGTCGCCAAAGATATTGCCCTGGCGGTTCAGGACTACACCTTGCTGTCGGCGCAATCGCTGGCAAATTTCTTCCGCCGCCCTCTGTACATGGGCGACATGCTGCAGCAGGCAGACCTGATCGGCGTCGGTTCCCTGCCCATCGTGATTCTTACGGGTCTCTCCGTAGGCGCGCTCCTGGCACTCAACTCGGCCAGCAGCCTGGAACGATTCGGCGCAGTCACTCTGATCGGCCAGTTGGTTTCACTCGGCATGGTCACCGAACTCGGACCTCTAATCACCGGCCTGATGGTCGCGGGGCGAAATGCCTCTGGCATGGCCAGCGAACTGGGCTCGATGGTCGTCACCGAACAAATCGATGCCATGCGCGCGCTGGGCACCGATCCCGCCAAGAAGCTGATTACGCCGCGCGTCGGGGCAACGGCTTTCATGTTGTTTTTTCTGACCATCATCGCCGACCTGCTGGGGCTGATCGGCGGCTATGCGGTCGCGCATCTGTTGTTCGGGGTCGATACGCAGCAATATTGGACCTCTATTTGGCAGACCCTGGTCTTCCGTGACGTTTTCACCGGTTTGATCAAGCCCGTGTTGTTCGGGTTCATCATCTCGACAGTAGGCTGCTATTACGGCATGTCCACCAAAGGTGGCACGCAGGGCGTGGGCCGCTCCACCACGCAAGCCGTGGTGGCCTCATCGGTGCTGATTCTGATTGTGGACTTCTTCGTTACGAAGTTGATCTTCGCCATTTTTGGTTACAGGTAAGCCATGCCGGCGCCAACTCTGCCCAGCGAAAATCCGGCGGCGGCGGTGGTGACTCCCTCGGGCCACGCTATCGAATTCGATAACGTGTCGATCGCGTTCGATGAAAAAGTGGTGCTCGACGGCATCTCATTCCAACTGGCGCACGGCGAAACCAAGGCCATCTTTGGCGTGGCCGGATCCGGCAAGAGCACTCTGCTCAAGCTGGCGATCGGGCTGCTGCGGCCGGATAGCGGACGCATCTTTGTTCTCGATGAGGAAATTACGCACATGTCGGAGCAGGAACTCTTCGAGTTGCGCCGGCGCGTGGGCATTGTGTTCCAGGAAAGCGCGCTTTTTGACTCGCTCAAAGTGTGGGAAAACGTCGCCTTCCGGCTGATGGAGGAGAAGATTCCTCTCGATGAAATCGAGCGGCGAGTGCGGGAGGTGCTGCGCTTTGTGGAGTTGGAACGAACCTACGACATGTTTCCGTCCGAACTCTCGGGCGGCATGCGGCGGCGCGTGGCTATCGCGCGCGCCATCATCACTCAGCCCGAGGTGCTGCTCTACGACTCACCGACCGGCGGACTCGATCCGGTCACCTCGAACACGATCGTCGAACTCATCGTGAAGCAGCGCGACGTCTACAAAACCAGCGCACTCATGGTGACCCACCGCCTGCAGGATGCCTTCACCATGGCAACGCACGAGTTCGACAAAGGTGCCAACAAGATGATCCCACTACCCAAAGGGAAGCGCGGCGAGGTGCCATTCAGTTTTCTGATCCTGCGCGACAGCAAGGTCATCTTCGATGGCGACGCTCACCAACTCGCTGCTTCGCGCGACGAGTATATTCGGGAATATATTTCGTAGAACAGAAGACAACGGCTTCGTATCAGGGCATCGCTTTAGCGACTCGCTTTTGGGTGGCGCAACGGTTCACCGCTGCGATAACCGCTACGTTTTTGAATAAGGCTTTAGCCGCTGAGAGCGCCTTTCTCGCTGCAAATTTCTTTTTCCAGGGGCCGCTAGGGGCCGGACTCGGATTTCTTGCCGCTACTCTTGCCCGGCAATCCCACCGGATTTTCATGCGTGCGCTCGCGAAATCCGCCTTTCATGCCGCGAGCCAGGCCGATTGCTGCTTCTCCAAATTTATCTCGCAGATGGTCCGCTGCTGCCAGGGCTTTCTTCCAACGCTGCTGCTGCGTGGGCACCAACAGGTCGAGTTGGGTGGGACTGGATTCAAAATTCGACGTTTGCACTCCCAGCAATCGCACCGGTGCGCCGGGTTTCCAGTTGTCGAAAAACAGACGCCGCGCCTGCTCGAAAATCTGGTTATCCATCTGCGTTGGCTGGTCTAACGAATGTGCTCGCGTGATGGTGGTGAAATCTTTGTAGCGTAATTTCAGTTGGATGGTTCGCGCAAAATATCCGCCCTCACGCAGACGCCGTCCGACCATCTCGCTGAGGCGCATCAGCGTGGACTGCAGCCGCTCGGCGTCGCCCGTATCTTCGTCGAAGGTGTGCTCGTGGCTGATGGATTTTGGATCGACGTTTTCTCCGACCGCGTTGTCGAACCACCCACCCGCATCCTCGCCGCGCGATTTCCCTGCCAGAGCGAGACCCCATTTTCCGAAACGATGTTCGAGATCGTGGTCTTCGAGACGAGCCAGGTCGCCTACTTTCTGAACGCCGATCGCGTGCAGTTTCTCCTCCATCACCTTGCCCACGCCAGGAATGTCGCCGACTGCGAGCGGAGCCAAAAACCTTGCTTCTTCTCCAGGAAGCACCCAGAGCACTCCGTTCGGTTTCGCTTTGGCGGAGGAAACCTTGGCGATCAGGCGCGATGTTCCGATTCCTATTGAGCAGTTCAAGTCGGTCGCCGATTTCATTGCCGCATGGAGCTGATGTGCCGAACGCAGCGGACGTCCGTGCAGGCGCTCGGTCCCGGTCATATCGAGATAAGCCTCGTCCACCGAAGCCATCTCGACGAGCGGCGAAAAGTGGCCGAGCACTTCGTGCACTTTCTGCGAATATTCGCGATAACGATCCGGGTGCCCATTCACAAAAATCGCTTGCGGGCAAAGTTTCGCCGCCGTCCGCAGCGGCATGGCGGAATGTACGCCAAACTTGCGCGCCGCGTATGAGGCGGCCGAAACCACGCCGCGTTCGTCACGCTGCCCACCGACTACCACCGGCTTGCCTTTCAGCGACGGGTCGTAGAGCTCCTCCACGGAGACGAAGAAGGCGTCCATATCGACGTGGAAGATGGTGCGGGCAAAGGCGGCCATCGGGGTGCAGGGTATCTTGCAAAGTGTACCGCGAGTTGAAGGAAATCCTGAAGAGTGTGACGGTGCAGGCGGCAAAGGGCCGCCAGATGTAGACCTAAACCTCAATACGTTCTGAAAATTAGGGCGACCTTGGGTTCAAGAGGCGCTCAACGCGCTCGGGCTCGCGCGCGATGACCTTCAAATAGGCTTGGGTCGGTTGGTCCGGTTGCGCGCGGCCTTGCTCCCAGTCCCGCAGAGTGCCCAGCGGGATGTGGTAGCGGACAGCGAATTCCTCTTGTGTCAGGGCCAAGGCGCGGCGAATAATTTTCGCCTGCGGCGTTCGCTTCATCCGCTTAAGGTCGCCACGGGTTAGGGGCTGCGCATCGCGGTCGGCACGAGCCGCCGCCTCGATGGCCTCGCGCGCCATCGGCCTAAGCATTTTGCTGGAAGTAGTCGTCTTGCTCATATTGTGTTGCCCTGCGGGCTGAAATAATGCGGATGCGCTCACTGTTCCCGCGTTCGGTGTACGCTACAAACAACAGGACCCTTCCCTCAGCCATGCCGATCGTGACAAAACGCGCTTCGTCGTAATCCTCACGATCATCCAGGCGCTCGATGGCAAAGGGGTCTTTAAACACTGTTATTGCTAAATCGAAGCTGACGCCGTGTGCGCGCAAATTGGCTTCGGCCTTGGCCTTGTGCCATTCAAATTCCAGCTTCATAATACTACGGGAAACCAGTAGTTGTGGTCAAGTATCGACAGACTTGCCGGGCGCGAAGCTAGCCCAGCACAGGCTCCCTCTTCAAATCCATTGCGACAGCTGCCTCCGCGCTGGCCCGAAGATGCCGCACCCGATCGTAGACCTTGCCGTACTCGCGCGCGGACGATCCCCAGGAAAAGTCGCGGCTCATACCGTTTCGCATCAGCGTCTGCCACGACGATGGATCCTGATAGTCGAGCAGCGCTTGCCTGACGGTCGCCAGTAGCGCCTCGCCGGTGTATTCGGAGAACTTGAAACCCGTCCCCTTGCCGCTGCGCGCGTCCCAGGGCTCGATGGTGTCATCGAGACCGCCCGTTGCCCGCACGATGGGAACTGTACCGTACTTCAGACTGTAAATCTGATTCAAGCCGCAAGGCTCATACCTTGAAGGCATCAGAAACATATCCGCGCCCGCTTCAATTTTGTGGGCGATGGCGTTATCGAATGCGACCTTGGCGGCAATTTTGTTTGGGAACTGCTTGCTCAGGCGCTGAAACATTTCTTCGTAGGGCTTGTCTCCCGAGCCGAGGACGACCACGATCATCTCTTCGCGCGCCAGGCGGTCCATGATCTGGGAGATCAGGTCGAAGCCCTTTTGCGCGGCGAAGCGCGAGACTATTCCGATCACAGGGACTTTTACATCGATATTTGCGATTCCGAAGGTTTGCAGCAAATCCTGTTTGCATTTCATCTTGCCGTTCAAGTCTTGCGGCGAATATTTCGCGACGATGAACTTGTCGGTCTGCGGGCTCCATTCGTCGTAGTCCACCCCGTTTAGGATGCCGGTGACGGTGGCGGCGCGATCGCGCAGCACACCTTCGAGACCAAATCCAAATTCGGCGGTTTGGATCTCATGACTGTACTTCTTGCTCACCGTGGTGACGAAATCGGAGTGTACGAGCGCGCCCTTCAGAAAATTTACCTGGCCGAAAAATTCCATGTTTGAAATGGTGAGCAGTTCCCAGGGCAACATCAGCAGCGGCAAGGTATCGGGCGGAAACAAACCCTGGTAGCCCATGTTGTGGATGGTGAAGACGGTGGCGACGTCCCGAAACGCCGGATCCTCGGCATAGAGCGTGCGCAACATTACAGGCACGAGCGCGGACTGCCAGTCGTGGCAATGGAAAACTTGCGGCACGCCCAGAATTTTCGAGGCCTCGAGCACGGCGCGCGAAAATAGCGCAAAGCGTTCGGCGTTGTCGGGATAGTCGCCGGCAGCGGTGCCGTAGAGGGCTTCCCGGTCGAAGAAAGGCGGGTAATCCACAAAATAAAACCGCACCCCGGCGGGCGTATTCGCGCCCGCGGTCACCACCGAGCAGAAGCGATACTTATCGTCGAACGGGATGGTGATACTGCGCACCACGGTTTGCGGATCGGTCAGTTTGGTCTGGCGATAACGCGGAACATAGACGCTCACCTGATGTCCCAGCGCGGCCAGGGCGCGCGGCAGGGCACCAACCACGTCGGCCAATCCGCCGGTCTTGGAAAACGGAACGCACTCGGATGCGGCGAAAGCGATATGCATTGCGAAGAAGCCTCCTGAGCGAGAACTCGATCAGCCTCGCTCACGTTATCTCGCTCACGTTATGATGATGATTGCGGTGGGGACACGGTTGGCCACTGGTTATTTGAAATTTGCGATTTGTTGTTTGTAGTTGAAAATCGGCGAATCACGTGTCTTTGAATTGCAAGTTCCCAATTGCACATTGCAAATTACCAGTCGGCAATTCAGTTCAGTCTAAGGCCGGGAAGAAAGAGGGTCAACGTGCCCAAGGGCGCAACCGTGCAAATTAGTCCGCGCAA
This sequence comes from Terriglobales bacterium, assembly GCA_049585515.1. Lineage (GTDB taxonomy): Bacteria > Acidobacteriota > Terriglobia > Terriglobales > Acidobacteriaceae > Acidiflorens. Next base: position 5,915 of record JBAVAA010000267.1, read on the forward strand.
ACCAAAGCTGGGGCAGCACTTCCTGACGAGCGATGGTGCGGCCCTGCGTATTGTCGAAGCGCTGGGCGATGTTTCACAGACTACGGTACTCGAAATCGGCCCGGGCAACGGCGCTATCACCGATCTACTGGCACGGAAGGCGCGGCGATTGATTGCGGTGGAACTGGACCGGGTGCTCTCGGCACAGCTCCGGATGAAATTCTCGATGCATCCGAATGTTGAAATCATTGAAGGGGATTTCCTGAAGATTGAACTGGACACGGTCTTTGGAGCGAAGCCGGGCAGCCTGCGCACGGGGCTGAATTTCGCGCCGGAACCGGCGCGCGTCATCGGCAACCTGCCTTATTACATAACTTCTGACATTCTGCTGCGCCTGCTGGAATATCACCGCTACTTTTCGACCATTGTCATCATGGTGCAGAAAGAAGTTGCCGACCGCCTGGCGGCTTCCGCGGGAAGCCGCGACTATGGCTTGCTTTCAGCGACGGCGCAGTTGTATGGACGGGTAGAGCGACTCTTCACGCTTCCGCCGGCAGCGTTTTCTCCGCCTCCCAAAGTACATTCCAGCGTGGTTCGCATTACAATCAAGCCGCGGCTGGAAGCGCTGCGAGTGCCCGAAGCCGAGTTCATCGCGTTCCTCAAACTTTGTTTTGGACAGAAACGCAAGACTCTCTGGAATAATCTTAAGACGCGGTATGACGAAGATACGCTGCGCGCGGCATTGGCGAAAAGCGGCGTGAAGCCTGCGATCCGGGCTGAAGCACTGCCGCTGGAGAAAACCGCGGCTTTGTTCCGTGCACTTCGCGACGGCGGTTCGTAGTCGTCGGGGGCATCATTTTTTGCTCGCGGCTTTCGCGGGCGAGGGCCCCTTCGCCTTCGCTCAGGGCAGGTCCGCGCCACATAGGCTGCTCATGACTTCTGCTTTGCGAGCTCCGGCTGTTGCTGGCAGGTTTTATCCGGGGAACGCCGACGAATTGCTGCGCGAAGTTCGGGAGTATAGTTCTCCGGTCTCGCCTCTCGATGAAGGCGGCCACGTCCCCGCCATCGGATGCGTCGCTCCCCACGCGGGGTACATATACTCCGGCAGCGTCGCGGGGGCTGTGTATTCACGCCTCGGAATACCGACGCATTGCGTGATTCTCTGCCCCAATCACACCGGGAAGGGACGGCCGCTTGCGATCATGGCGACCACAACGTGGCAGACTCCGCTGGGCGAGGTGGCAGCCGATTCGGATCTGGGCGCTCGGTTGCTACGGCGCTTCCCTGCTCTCCAGGAAGATAGCGCCGCGCACCGCAGCGAACATGCTATCGAGGTCCAGCTCCCTTTCCTGCAGGCGCGACGGCCGAAATTCAATATTGTTCCGATCGCCATCGGCACCAGGGACTATGACGCGCTGCGCGGGTTAGGCGAAGCGCTGGCGGATGTGATTTCCGAGCGTCAAAAGGAGGATCGCGAAAAGGATCGCAAAAATAAAGATAAAGACAAGGTGCTGATCATTGCCTCCAGCGACATGAACCACTACGAGTCCGACGCGGTTACTCGCGTCAAGGACCGCAAAGCGATCGACCGCGTGCTGGCTATGGATGCGCGTGGACTCTGGGAGGTGGTGCTGAATGAAGACATCAGCATGTGCGGCTTCGGCCCGACGGTGGTCATGCTGACTGCGGCCAGGCTGCTGGGCGCGACTTCGGCTAGGCTGGTGAAGTACGCAACTTCAGGCGAGGTGTCTGGG
>JBAVAA010000268.1:0-6383 GCA_049585515.1 Terriglobales bacterium
TGCGGCATCGCTAAAGCGATGCCCTGATACGAAACTTCGGCGGCGGCATCGCTCAGCGATGCTACCAAACTTCGGCTCCTGACAGCTCCGGGATTCCTCAGCTGGCTGACCGTCCTCAACCGAGCAATCTGAGAAAATTTGGTGTGCCGCTTTCGAATCCCGGGAACACAGTCTTCAAGTCTTTATTCCCCAGATAGCGCGATACGACTTCGCCGAGAACCAAACGGAAGTCTGTCGTCAAGGCTAGATCACGGCCTTCGTACAGCTGCGATTGATCGAGGCCCGGCCAGCGGCCATAGACTTTGCCGCCCTTCACCGGGCCACCGAGGACGAACATTACGTTGGCGTGGCCGTGGTCAGTGCCGCGGTTTCCGTTTTCCCGGGCGGTGCGGCCGAATTCGGACATAGTCACCACTACGGTGTCTTCTCCTAGATCGCCGAGGTCGGTCCAGAAGGCGGCGATCGATTGCGAGAAATCGCCGAGCACGTTGGCGATTTGTCCCTGCGTGCTGCCTTCGTTTACATGGTGGTCCCAGCCTCCGATGTCAGCGAAGGCTACTTGCACTCCGAGGTTTGCTTTGATCAGTTGCGCGAGTTGCTTCAGGCTGTCGCCGAAGCGTCCCTTGGGGTAATTCGCATTGGCTGCCGGGGTGTAGTGCGCGGGATTGGCGGCTTTCAGGGTCTTGACTGCGTCGAAGGTTTCCTGGCCGGTACCGTGCAACACGGTGTCTACTGAGTGGTCGTACATGGCTTCGAAGGTGTTCGACATTGGGGCGGCGTTGGGATTTTTTCCGCCCACAGAAAAATCATTGAGGTTGTTGATCGCCATTGCCGGCTCTTTGCCGGAGAGAATGCGCGGAAGCGACGGGCCCAGCGCGATGGCGCGGAAGGCCGAGTTGTCGTTCTGAGAACCGCCTGCAGATACGACGGGAAGCTCGTGCAGCGCGCGGTTCAGCCAGCCATCGTCGGTGATCTTCACGCCGGGCGTGCCAGATTCCATGAAGTCCTGCGCGTCGAAGTGAGAGCGCGTTGGATCGGGTGATCCGGCGGAGTGCACGATGGCGAGGTGCTTCTGTTTCCAGAGCGGCTCGAACGACGCCATCGCCGGATGCAGCCCGAAAAAGCCGTCGAGATCGAGCACGGATTTCTTCGGGATGTTGATGGTCGGGCGCATGGCGTAGTAACTGGGCTCGCCATGGGGAATGACAATGTTGAGGCCGTCGGCTGCGCCGCGCTGGAAAATCACAACCAAGCGTTTATTGCGAATGCCGGGGTCGGCTGCGCCGAAAGCAGCACGCGTTAGAAAGCTGGGCAGCGCCGTCGTGCCGACTACCGCCATTGCGCCATTGCGTAAGAAAATTCGTCGAGTAATGGACATGAGAACCAGCTTTCATCCATCAGCCTTCAGCCATCAGCTCAAGCAAAATCGCGAGAGACGATGGCTGTCAACTGACAACTATCTCCTTTGAAACTCTGGCGAACCTAGTATCAATCCCGTTATTGCGGCCACGTTCGGCGGGCGCTTTGGATCATCCAGTCGCCTCTGGGTGATCTTCGGGTCTTGCAATTGCTTGCTTATGGTGTCGTGGGTTTGTTTGGAAATATCGCCGGACAAGAGCGAATTCTCCAGATTCGCCAGCGCCTGTTCCGGGTCTATGGGCGCTTGCTCGTCGGATCCTTGCTTGTCCGGACCTTGCCTGTCCAGCCCAGCACTGTTCGATCCGGGTGCGGCCGTTTCCGCGAGCAGGTTGGCGGGATCCACTTTGACTCCGCGGATCTTTCCCGCGGCCAGTCCCAGGGAGAAATTCATGCGCGCCAGCAACGCCGACGAATTCACCCAGGTTTCGGCTTTCATGGAGTAACCGGTGGGCGGCAGCATGCCGTAGGGCATCATTCCCATGTTGTTGAGCGTGCCGACAAGGGCGCGGGCGTCTTCCACTTCCGCACCGCTGGCGCGCACGGCGGAGACCACGAACTCCAGCGGCGTTTTTACTTTGGCGCGGTATGCCTCGGGCGACCAGAACTCGGGCGACTTGAACATGGTGCGCAGGACTTCCCGAATGTCGCCGTCTTTTTTCAGGAATGTTTGTGCCATGCGATCGACCAGCGCGGGCGGAGGATCGTCGGAGACAAAACGCATTGCCAGTTTTTGCGAAATAAAATGTGCTGTCTTTGGATTGCGCGCCAGCAGGTGCAACACTTCCAATCCTTCTTTTTCGCCGTTCTGCTTGATGCGATGGCCGAGGACGATCTTGTCTCCGGGTTCATGCATGCGCGGCTCGAAGCGGAAGTCGCCGCCTTTTCTTGGCTGGTCCAGCGTCCATCCGGTGAAAACCTTGGCGACCTCGGTGACGTCTTTCTGCGTGTAGCCGCCGTTCACGCTGAGGGTGTGCAGTTCCATCAGTTCGCGGCCGTAATTTTCGTTCAGGCCGCTGGCGCGCTTGCCTTTGGCTTTCGCGCGCTCCACCGTTTGGCGATAAAGACGCCGATCACGGGGATGCGACTTGATTCTGAGAGCGACGTCAGAGTCGGGGCCGACGCTCAGCCAGTTATCCAGATAGAACAGCATGGCTGGGCTTTTCGCAGTGGCTACGAGCAGGTCTTCGAATTTTCCCAGGGCGTGCGGGCGGATCGCATCGCGCTCATAGCTGGTGAGCAGATAGCGGTCGGCGCCCTTGTTGATGAATATATTGAAATGGTTGATCCAGAAGTCGGTCATCACTTCGTCAAGTTGCCGTTCGCTGTAGATGGTGCGCAGCAACTTTGCCTGCATCAATTCATTGACCACCACCTGCTGCGGATTGTTAAGCGCCCGCACTGTTTCTTTCTGCTGCGCACTCATTCCCTCAAGCAGCGTGTCTTCCCTGGGGCCTTTGGCTGTGGCGGCGAGGGCCAGTTGATCTTCGGGCGACATCTGCAGGATCTCTTTCATGCGCTCATCGGGGGGCAGATCGAGTAGTTCCTCCGTCTTGAGATGTGCGGACCGGCGCGCGGCGCGGCGCCGCATCTGCTCGGGATCGGAGGGTTGGGCGCTGTCAGCGGAGACGGGGCAAGACCCGTCTTTACAGTCGGTAGCGGGCGGGCTCGTTTTTCCTGTTTCTTCTTTGCGCTCCTGCTTGTCTTCGTAGCGCTGAAGTTGGGCTTCGTAAACTACGCGCTGGGTGGGATTACGCGGCAGCGCGGCTTTTCCGTCGGCGATCTGTTTGATGACCTGTTCGGGTGGAAAATTTTCGACGATCTCCCTCGTTCCCATGCGCAGCGTTCGGAACGGATCGAGCCTGGCAGCAAGCGCCGAGTCGTCAATTTTATCGGGATGAAGCTGGAGTTCAATCCACTTGTCGACGCCCATCCGGGTGACCTGCTCCACATCGCCCGGCCGGGGGCCAAAGGTCAGCCTGTTCAAGGCGTGGACGGCGCGCTTCTGCGGATCCATCTGCGTTGCGCCAGGGAGTTTGTTTTTCTTTGAGCCCAGAGCCAATTGAGTTGTCACGCCGGCGGCCGCGAGCAGGGCCATAGCTAGCAGCAGACCGCGTCGGCGCGAAGGCGTTTTCATCCTGATTGGCCTCATTAGGAGTGAACCCGGATCACCGGAATAGTTGCTGGAGGGATCGTTGTTGGAGGATCCAGGGCTGGTAGCTCCAGAAACGGCGGTTCGGCGCCTAAAGGCGCCTTTATTGGAAGCGGTTTCGGCATGCCTGAAGGCATGCCCCGATACGAATCACGTGTTGGAAGCGGTTTCAGCATGCCTTGAGGCACGCCTTGATACGAATCACGGGACGACTAGCATGCCCCAGATCATAATAGCGGCTTAGCTCTTTAATTGCGCGACATAAGCGTTTGGGTTCTGCGCTTTGCGGGCGCTGTTCTGGACGAACGTCAAGAATTCCCGCAGGTGTTCTTTTTCCGACAGCTCCGCCTGGGAGAATTTTACCCGCACACCGAATGAGGGCGCGCTGCGTGTGGCCACTCCGCTGATGATGACGCCCTTTACCCAGATCTTTCCGCTGGCCAACCACAACCCGATTTCGAGGATCTTGCCCGCGGGCACCGCGCTCGCGGTTTCTACCAGGCATCCGCCGTGGCTCACATTCGCCAGATTGCCCCAGACGGGAGCCTCTTGGCCTTCGATACGAATTTCGACCGCAACATAACATTTGAGCCGGTGATAACGGCGCCGCTCCGATCCAGAGAGCGGTGTGAAAAGGTCTGGTTCAAAGGGCGGCGTTTCGCTGACTGGCTCGGGAGGGTGGAGCACGGCAGGGGGCGCCGGGGGCCCAGCCTCGGGCGCATCGTTTCCCTTGTCTCCGTTTTCGCGCGCTGTTTCCTTCTCTTTTTCGCACTCCGCTTCGCGCTTCTTGACGGCCGCGTCTTTGATCTCCGCCATCGCCAGCAACAGAGCCGTTTCGCGCTGCTCTGGAGGGACCTCGCGGTAGGTCTTAAGCAACTTTCCGAGATGGCTGACGAGGTCGGGATCTGTGAGCAGGCGCGTCCAGTCCGATCCGTTGGAAGGCAGTTTGGTGGCTTCGCTCATACGTAGGAATTTCTGTACCCTTTACCGCCGCAGGGAAGTGCTTTCCTCGCATCTTAGATTGAACTTAGGGCGGAGGTTAGACAAGATGACCAAGGTCATCGGAGCAGGGTCATCGGGTAACCGGTTACTTGGCATCGGGCAATCCATGGTCTTCGGATGGTTCGATTACCGCCTTCGAAGGCGAGGCGATTCAACAATTTGCATCACAATCTCATCAAAAAGACTCCAAAAGGCTTATGATTTCCGTCTTGTAAGGAGAGAACCATACTCCATGGCTACGGCAATGCTTTTCCCCCAGCAATGGCGGTTCTATAGCCTGTTTTTACGGATCGTCTTATCGATGGCTTCCGTTGTCCTGTTCCGAGCTAACATTTGCGCCCAAACTTCAGCTTCGGGCACGACCACGGCCGGAGGATCGTATCAAGTCGCGCAAAACCAGTCTGGCCTCTCGCAAGTTCAAACATCGGCCCAGAATCCGGTGTTTGGCAGTGTGCCGGAAGCCAAGACGACGCCTGGAGTCTTGCCGCTGACATTCAGCGATGCGATCGAGCGGGCTCTGCGTCAGAACCTGGCTGGTTTGTTATCGGAGTACAACACCATCGAGGCGCGGGGAGAAAAGTGGCAGCAACTCAGCGATCTGCTTCCGAACGTGAATGCGGATGTGCAGGAAGTGAAACAGAAAGTGAGCCTGCAGGCGCTGGGGTTTAGCGGTTCTGTGTTTCCCGGAGTTGCGCTTCCTCACGTGATCGGTCCATTTTCCTACTTTGATATGCGGGCCTCGGCCACGCAGCGCGTTTTCGACTGGAAGTCAATCCAGAAATACCGTTCTTCGGTAGTCGGCGAAGATGTGGCGAAGTTCAATTTGAAGGATGCACGCGATCTGGTCGTGCTTGCGACCGGCAATGCTTATTTGCAAGCGATTGCCGGAGCGGCGCGCGTGGAAACGGCGCAGGCGCAGGTGGAGACGGCGAAGGCCCTTTATGACAAGGCAGTAGCGCAGCAGCAGGCGGGGGTTGCTCCGGCAATCGACACGCTTCGGGCTCAGGTTGAATACCAGACGCGACAACAGCAACTGATCGCAGCTACCAGCGATTTCGCCAAGCAGAAGATTTCGCTGGCACGCGTGATTGGACTTGCGACCGGCCAGGAATTCGAACTCGCCGACAAGGCTCCTTACGAGCCTTTTCCTATTCCAGATGTTCAGACCAGCGTGCAACGGGCCTACTCGCTGCGCTCCGATTACAAGGCCGCGCGGGATCGCCTGGCGGCCGCGCAACTGGAGCGGAGTGCGGCGCGTGCGGGATATTTCCCCACCATCGATGTGGCGGCGAATTTTGACGAGATCGGAGCGAATCCCGGAGACGTGCTGCCAACTTACGCGCTCTTCGGAACATTGAACATTCCGATTTTCCAGGGAGGGAAGGTCCATGGAGATGTGCTGAAGGCCGAAGCCAGCTTGCGGCAGGCGCAAGCGCAGATGGCGGACGTGCGCGCTCAGATCGATCAGGATATACGCAACGCGCTACTCGACCTGAAGTCTTCTGCCGATCAGGTGGAAGTCGCCCAGAGTTCGGTGAATCTCGCCGAGCAGGCGCTTACGCAATCGCGGGACCGCTTCACCGCCGGCGTCACCGACAACCTCGAAGTAGTACAGGCGCAGGAAGCGGTGGCGACGGCGCATGAGAGTTTGATCTCCAGCCTCTACCAAAACAACCTGGCGAAGGTTTCCTTTGCCCGGGCTCTGGGGCGAGCCGAAGAGGGCGTGCGCGAATACTTGAGAGGGAAGTAAGACTGGGAAAGTAGGACTATGGATCCATCGAGCAGCGTTGTGGCCGAGCCCAAACCCGGAAGG
>JBAVAA010000269.1:0-5178 GCA_049585515.1 Terriglobales bacterium
CAGCCAAGGTCTCCGGTGAGCGAGAACGCAATCTTGTCGAGCGTCTTCTCCGGATGGTCGTAGTATTTGACCTCGATGCTATCGTCGGTGTGTATACGCGACCGGGCAAATTGGCCATTTCCAGCGCCTAGTGTATCTTCGCCCATACCGTAGTTGTTGAAGACAAATGAAAGCCATGGCTTAGGCCGATACAGGATTTGACCTCCTAGACCAGGTTTGCTGCCCAACCTGCCATAGGATTGCCATCCATTGATGATCCAAGGTTCAATTTTCAGTTTGTCGGTCGGGAACCACTGGATCCGGACGCCGTTGAAGAACCAAGGCGTGTTAGACGAAACGTAAGAGGGCTGATAGGCCCAGTTATCGAAGTTGTAGTAACTGAATAGACCGATGTACGAGACAAAAATTCCGGCGTCCACGTTGAGTCCGTGATTCACATCGAAGTGATACCCGCCATAAGCCTCCGAAACATATTTGTACGCGCCGCGAAGATCCCATTGTCCGCGACCGGCGCTCGCGTCGTTGCGCGGAGTAGTGACGCCGAACATCCCATCCATGGTTAAAATCCGGCCCCGAACATTCTGCCAATGGAAGTCGCCGCCGACGCTGATTTGCTCTACCTGGACTTCGTTGGATCGAAAGATTTCGGTCGAGCCGCCCATGGTGTCGTCTCTCGGGTGGTTCAAATCCAAAATGTAATTAGTGTCGAACCGAACTTCCGGAGTGAAGAACTTTGAGTCCCACACCGCATCCTTGTTGCGAGGTGTGCCGTTCAGCCAGGTCCAATCGGCGTACGCAAAGGGCGCCGTCGGCGCGGGCTTCAAGGGCAAGCTGCTTCTCGCCTCTTGCGCCAGGTTAGCCGTCGCGTTGGACGACACAGCAACGTTGGCTCTTGGCGTCGCGCCAGACGTTGAAACCACCGCGATTGCTGGTTCTGCTACAAGCGTTGTCTCGTTCTGAGTGCGGCTCTTCAACTCCGCTTCGAGCAGTTCGATGCGTGCCTTCATGTCGGCCAACTCTTTAGCGATATCCGCCGAGCGGGCCGGATCAAGGGGGGGCGCGGGTCGAGTAGGCGATGCATCTGGCGCCGCCGATTCTTGGAGTGCCGCTGCTGCTGCCTTCTCAAAAGGATTCGATTGCGCCGCAGCCTGCGCATAACCACGCGGGGGTTGAATCAAAATAAGCATTACGGCGAAAAGTGAAACCGATATGGTCTTGAACAGTAGGGCTCTCATAGTGCTTATGTTTCCGTTCCTTTCCGGTTCAAGGTGCTCATCGCCGCATGTCCGCAGCGTAACGAAGCAGTTCATTCGCTCCGGATTTCACTTCGTCGTACTCTGAGGTCTTGTTAATTTTGTACTGGAGTCCGGTGTGAATCGATAATCGTGTGCCCAGACGCTAAGGCGGTCAGTAACCATCGTCCCATTGATGATTGTCATCACGACGATTAGATAATCGGGCAAAGGATATTGTTGATAACCACCGAGCGACACAGGGTTTTAAGTCTTGTTCGGCCGCATTAGAAACGCGGTCGCTATTGTCCCTTCGATTTTTTCATGGTTGATCGTTTGTGGGAGCACTCTGACATTGGATATCTGGGCGCGCAAGGATCTCGTAAAGAGAGCATTAAATATTCATTAAGAGTGTAGAAAGGCTAAATACAAGAGCCTGATGTAGAATGCTCGCCTGAATGACACGGTAGTCGCTTTTCGTAGGTCGCGGAATTCCCTGTGAATTTTCTAAACGCTACGAGGAGGAGCAAGATGATTGCGTGTCGTGTTTTGAAGCCGCTTGTGGTGCTCATGCTCGTGCTCTGCGCTGGCCACGCCATCGGTCAGGCGCAGCCTGCCGTTTCACCCTATCTCACTCCCATCGGTCCTGCGATCAGCGTGGAGACAGCTGAGAGGGCAGCCGCAGCGGCTTTGGCCGAGGCACGCAAGAACGGCTGGCTAATGGTGGTGGCCATCGTAGAGCCCAACGGCACTTTGGTTTATTACGAAAAGATGTACAACACCCAGTTAGGCAGCGCCGAAGTGGCCATCGACAAGGCGCGTTCGGCGGCTCTCTACAAGCGTCCGACCAAAGCGTTCCAGGATGCAGTGGCGGGCGGCGGGGCGGGGCTGCGCGTGCTGGCGCTGAAAGGCGCCGAACCGGTCGAGGGTGGCCTGCCAATCCTCGTTGATGGCAAACTCATCGGGGCTATCGGGCTCTCAGGCGACCTCAGCGAGCACGACGGCCAGTGTGCCGCGGCCGGCCTCAGCGCTCTCAAGTGAAGAGAGGCCCGCTGACGGTAATGATGGTGGCCAGGGACGGAGTTGAACCGCCGACGCCAGCCTTTTCAGGGCTGCGCTCTACCACCTGAGCTACCTGGCCACTTCCGCGCCACTGTCCGCAACTTCAGGCGGCCAATTGCGCCGTGCGCTTTCACTGTGGGGATGCCGCAAGGCAAAACAGCCTATGCGCTGGAACACGTGCGGAACTATTGCATTATAACAATCTCGCGTCGTTCGCTCAAAATAGTTGTCGGCGACTTCTCGGCAAGCCGATTCTCACATTTTGCCAGCGTGTCGGTCGCGGCTGTCACGCGCCTCTCTGGCTAAGACAAAGGACCATTCGGTTTGCCATTCATGATCGTCAGAGCGCAACGATTGACGCCAAACCAATACGGAATCTCGCGATAGTCGCTCACGTCGAAAACGGCCAGGTCGGCGTCTTTGCCCGGTTCCACGCTGCCTTTGCGGTCCGCTAGGCGAAGCGCCCACGCTCCATTGATAGTAGCGGCTGCGATTACCTCGGCCGGCGACATCTTCATTTGGGTGCAGGCCAGCGACATCGCCATCGGCATGCTGAGCGTTGGCGAAGTGCCCGGATTGTAGTCCGTGGCCAGCGCAACCGCGATACCGGATTCAATCAACCTCCGCGCATTCGGATACCTGGATAAGCCGAGAAAATAATTCGCTCCTGGGACGAGCGTTGCGACCGTGTCACTGCGGGCGAGGGCCGGCAAGTCGGCGTCGTTCACGTGGTCCATGTGGTCGAGAGACGCTGGCTGAAAGCGAAGCAGCGGGGAGAGTTGCGTCTCGCTCAGTTGCCCCACATGGGCGCGAACGGCGAGATCGTTCTTTTTCGCTGCGGCGAAAATCTGCGCTGTTTCTTCGGAGCCGAAGGCTCCCCGATCGCAGAACACGTCAACGAACACGGCGAGTTTGCGCTTCGCGACTGCGGGGATCATTTCGCCGCATACGAGGTCAACATATTCCTGGGAGCGTGCGCGATACTCGGGCGGGACCACGTGTGCGCCGAGAAAAGTGGGAACGACGGTCCCCGGCCACTCGCGTGCGGCGGAACGGATGGCTGCGAGCGACTTGAGTTCAGATTCGAGGCTGAGACCATAACCGGACTTGGCCTCGACGGTTGTGGTCCCGTGACGAGCCATGTCTTCCAAGGTTGCGAAAACTTTTTCGGCTAGCGCGGTTTTGCCGGCCTTCCGCACGCCATCGAGGCTCGAGCGAATTCCCCCGCCAGCTTCTGCGATCTCTTCATAGTTCGCGCCAGAAATCCGCTTCTCAAAATCCACCAGCCGCGGATGCGTGAATACCGGGTGGGTGTGCGAATCGACAAAGCCGGGCACGACCACGCGCGCGCGGCAATCGATCTCGCTTATCTTTTTGCGATTCTTCTTGAGCCACGGATCGCGAAGGGCGTCTTTGGTCTGGCCAACCGAGACAATCTTGCCGCCGAGGCAGAGCACGGCTGCGTCTTGGATGATTCCTAGTTCCGAAAGGGAAGCACCGCGTCGCGGGCCGCTCGCCGCCGAGCGCAGGGTTAGGAGTTGGCCGATGTTAGCCAATAAAAGCGGCCTGGATTTCACGCAATTGCCATCATTGATTTGTCTTCGAGCGAAAACGAATTCGGAGTTGGGATGTCTATTTCCCCATCGGTACTTTCACGTCCGTTTTTTCGGCGAACTCTTTCGCCTCGTCATATCCCGCATCCACATGCCGAATCACGCCCATTCCCGGATCGGTCGTCAGCACGCGCTCAATCCGCTTGGCCATCATATCGGTTCCGTCCGCGACCGTGACCTGTCCGGCGTGGAGCGAATATCCAATGCCCACGCCGCCTCCGTTGTGGATCGAAACCCACGACGCTCCCGCGGCGGTATTCACCAGCGCATTCAGGAGCGGCCAGTCGGCGACCGCGTCCGACCCGTCTTTCATGCTTTCGGTTTCGCGAAATGGAGACGCCACCGAGCCGCAATCAAGATGATCGCGTCCGATCACGATGGGAGCTTTGATCGTGCCTTTCTTCACCAGATCGTTGATCGCTAATCCGAATCTCGCGCGCTCACCGTATCCCAGCCAGCAGATGCGCGCCGGCAGTCCTTGAAACTTGATGCGCTTGCGGGCGAGTTCAATCCAGCGGCGCAGGCTGCGGTTCTCAGGGAAAAGTTCGAGCACTAAATCGTCGGTGACGGTGATGTCCGAAGCCTCGCCCGAAAGCGCCGCCCACCGGAACGGCCCGCGACCTTCGCAAAATAGCGGACGAATATAGGCCGGAACAAATCCCGGAAAGTCGTAAGCATTCTTAACGCCGCGCTGAAAGGCGAACGTACGAATATTGTTACCGTAATCAAACGTCACCGAGCCCATCTTCTGCAGCCGCAACATGCCTTCCACGTGCCTCGCCATGGAGTCGAGCGAACGCTCCTGATAAGCCTGCGGGTCGTTCTTTCTCAAATCAAGTGCGGACTCCAACGTCATGCCGTTGGGCACATATCCGTTCAGCGGATCGTGCGCCGAAGTCTGATCGGTAAGAATATCGGGCACCACGCCTCGCTCGGCTAGTTCCGGAATGATGTCGGCGCAATTGCCCACCAGCCCAACCGAAACATTTTCTTTTTTGCGGACTGCATTCTTCAGAATGCGCAGCGCCTCGTCCAACGTAGTCACAAGAAAATCGCAGTAGCCAGTCTTGAGGCGCTTCTTGATGCGCTCGGGATCGACGTCAATCCCAAGAAACGCCGCGCCGGTCATGGTAGCCGCCAGCGGCTGCGCTCCGCCCATGCCACCCATGCCGCCGGAGACGATCAGCTTGCCGCTTAAATCGCCGGCGAAGTGCTTGTCGCCCGCTGCGTTGAAGGTTTCATAAGTCCCCTGCACGATGCCCTGCGAGCCG
>JBAVAA010000270.1:0-4830 GCA_049585515.1 Terriglobales bacterium
TGATAACTCGGTCGTCCCTCCGGGACTTGCATCATTTCTCCCACTTTACCCAGCGCTGAAGCGCTGGGCTAAGTTAGTTCGCCCCTCCGGGGCTGGATTCTTTGGGCATTCCGGTCCGCCGGTTGCCCGAAAAACTAGTTCTCGCGCACATCTACAAGGAGTGTGGGACTTTGAGGTTTCGGCACCGCTAAAGCGATACCCTGATACGAGGCCTGAATTCGAAGCGGACGGCCTTGCCTGCCCTGATACGAAGCCTGGATTCTCCGATGTAGGACTTGCCGTTGTTCTCTCGGCCCGATCCGTCGTTGATGGTCCTTTAGGATTCATCTTCTTTCAGTGCTCACAATTTCAGTATTTACAAGCTTACACCGATTACCGGCCCACTTATCGGGTCAGTTACTACCGTTTCCAGCGCCTTTCCGTAAAGGACGTGGTCGATGGCTGCGGATATGCCGCTTTCGGCGTTCGAACGGGTCTGCTTCCAGCCGCGCGAACGCAGCTCTTCCGAGGCGTTCCCCATGATAAAGGGATGGCCGGCAAAGGTCAGCATCTCAATGTCGTTATAGTTGTCACCGACGGCCATGACCTGCTCGCGGGTGATTTGGCGATGGTTCGCCCAGCGTTCGAGCGCGTGTCCCTTGGAGCAGCCGGCGTTGAGTACATCGACGATGGAAAGATCGCGGCCGGGATACTCGGTGCGCAGAACGGTGATGGGCAGTCCGCAGCTTCCGAGGACCTGCAATACCCGTTGCATGTGCGCGACTGGGCCGCAGAACATCGCCTGCACGGGATCGGTGGTGAGCGAATTTTCGATCGGCACGACGAACCGGATGTACTGCATGTTTTTCTCGAGCCAGCGCTGGATGCTGGCTTCGAGTTCGTCGAGGCGCTCGATGACGATGGTGCCGGGACCCTCGCGGTCGAAGGTGAGAACAGTCTGGCCGCGAAACTCCTGCATCACGCGGACCAAGTCGCGGCAGGTGGGTTCGGGGAGCAAGTCGCGGTGGAAGGTTTCTCCGGCGAGGGAGCGGGTTACGGCGCCGTTCGAGCTGATCAGCCAGAGATCGAAGCCCAGTTGTTGAGCGATGGGCAGGGCGAATGCGTGGCGGCGTCCCGTGACCAGGATGATCTCGATTCCCTGAGCATGCGCGCGGCGGAGGGTCGCTAGATCGGTTGGGGAAATCTGAAATTCCGGATTGAGCAGGGTGCCGTCAATATCGATGGCGATGAGGCGGAGAGAATCGGCGGGCACAATCAATTTTAGCATTGGCTCGTGTAGGAGCGAGGGGGTCATCTTGGGGAGGTTAGCGTTGCCATTTGGCCAAAGGTGCTGAAGGAGATGTGCGCGGCGAAGAATATTTTTGTACTCGAGTAAGAGTTCTTCTTCCGAAAACGGCCCGCTTTTTGTCACAACAGAAAGTGACACACATCACATTAGGGTCGATGAGAACGATCGATAATTAGGTGTGGAGATGATAGGACATGCTATTGAAGTTATTTGATGTCGTTTTCGGCTACTCTCATTGTCGTTGTAGTTTTCCGCTGACGGTTCGCGCCCGGCGGATCCCGGCTGCCTCTCTCACCGGGACGTATGTAGTGTGCCTCGATTGCGGGAAAGAGATGGCGTACGACTGGAAGAATATGATGACAATCGATTCAGCGGCGCGGGCCCGGCACTACAGACAGTCGATGGTTAGTAAGCAAGCAGCCTAGAGTTCAGAAGATTCAGAGGGTGCGTAGAGGGGCCGGCGTGACGGTGACAGGAGAGGGGACAGCCCTCTCTGTCGCCGCCGACCAGGAACTGGAAAGGCGTTGCCTAGTTCAGGCGAGATAGGCATGCAGCATGGTTCGCATGCTTGGCTTTGCGTCCGGCCGTTCAATAGTACGGGAACTGCTTCTACACTTCGAGTGGCAGCTTCAAGCGTAGCGTTGTAGCCGTCATTTGGCTTTTCACAGCCTCGGACAAACGTCGTATGCCCTCGCGTATCTGCTCTGGAGCGGCATTGGAAAAATTCAATCGCATATGGCGCGACCCTGGGCGCCCATCTTTTGCCCCACCTTCGTTTGCATAAAAGGAATCGCCGGGCACAAATGCAACATTCTGCTCAAGTGCGGCGTTGAAAATTGTTTTCATGTCGAGTCCCTCGGGCAGCGTTATCCAGAGGAATAGTCCGCCCTGCGGGTGGGTCCAGGTCACTGCGGGCGGAAAAAATTCCTGCAGGGCCCCAAGCATCACATCGCGGCGTTCGCGATAGATCCGGCGAATCAGCCTGACATGTTTGTTGAGGAATCCGTCGCGCGCGACCTCGTAGGCCACAACCTGCGTGAAGGTTGAAGTATGCAGGTCCGCGCCCTGCTTCAGTTGCGTCAGCTTGCTGATGACTTCGGGAGGAGCGACGATCCAGCCCAAACGAAGCCCGGGGGCCAGCGTCTTCGAGAATGTGCTCAGATAAATGACGTTGCCGATGGAATAACCGTTGTCGCGGCGCAGGTTCTTGCGGTCGAGCACGACCAGCGAAGGGAGGTGTTCGCCTTCATAGCGTAACTGGCCGTAGGGGTCATCTTCGACAATCGGAATGCCGTACTTTTCCGACAGCATTACCAGTTCGTGGCGACGGCCCTCCGACAAGGTGGTCCCGGCCGGGTTCTGGAAGTTGGGCAGCACATACATGAATTTGGGGCCGGAACGGAGCGGTTCTTCCACGCGGTCGGTGCGCAGTCCGTTTTCGTCGATTGGAACGGACAGATATTCGGCTCCATACACGTTGAAAGCCTGGAGCGCGCCGAGATAAGTGGGCGCTTCCACAAGGACGCGATCTCCACGATTGATAAAAAGCTTGCCGATCAGGTCCAGGGCTTGCTGCGAACCGGTGGTGATCAGAACGTTCTCTACCTTCGCTTTGATCCCGTAGCGCGCGATGTTGCTGGCAATCAGCTCGCGCAGTGGCCTGTAACCCTCGGTTTCGCCGTATTGCAGGGCTGACGCGGCCTGTTGGGTGAGAACTTTGTGGCAGGCTTCCTCAAAGCGTTCGGCGGGGAAGACGTCGGGGGCGGGAAGACCGCCGGCGAAGGAGATCATGCCGGGCCTTTGCGTGACCTTCAACAAATCGCGGATGGTGGAACTGGTGATGCCCTTCGTACGCAGCGCGTAACGAGCGGTCCAGGCGGTTGACATTCGAAATTCTCCTTGAGTCCATCGTAAGATGCGGGCGCGCATCTCTTAGTTTGACGTTTGCGAGATGAGATTGTGATAACGGGGTGAAACTCTGAGAGCTGTTCAATCCTACTACGAGGGTGTAGTGAGACTCCACGTTTGGCCTCAGCGCCTAAAGGCGCTTTTATGACCGAACTGTTACGGCATGCCTGAAGGCATGCCCCGATACGAATCAAAGTCCGCGAAGCTCTTCTAGGCGAAGCCATCCGGTTGACTGACCGCGCCGATGTGCGCCTGTTCATCAATAAACCGGCGGCCGGCGGCCAGGGCTTTGCGGTCGATTTCCAGCAGATCGAGTTTCTTTACCTTGTCTTCAAGCACGCTCAATGCAGTTCCGGGAGCCAGGCACTCGGTCTCTTCGAGCAGCGCTCCCATCATCACGAGGTTGGTGGCCTTGGTCGAGCCGAGCTTGTCGGCGATTTCCGACGCCGGAATGCAAATCACTTGCGCGTCCGGTGCGTAGATGTCGGCGGGAAGGGTTGCGCCATTGTAGAGAATGACCCCGCCGCTTGCGACGTCGCGGGCAAACTTCCTCAGCGAGAACTCATTCATGGCCACGAGCACATTTGGGTGGGAGACGAGCGGCGACCCGATTCGCTTTTTCGACAAACATACGTGGCAGTGCGCGCTGCCTGAACGCATCTCCGGGCCATACGACGGCAACCAGCTCACTTCCAGCCCTTCGCGCATGCCCATTTCGATGAGGAGTTGGCCTAACAGCAGCACGCCCTGTCCGCCAAGGCCGGCGATCTTAATTTGGACGTCCTGAAAGCGAGCGGCATGCTTCGCCGTGGAAGCATTGTGCGCGCCTGCTTTGGGAGTGAGCTCAAGCACATCCGCCAAGGAACGTTGCGGTGGTTCATTACCAACAAGCATTTCGGGCCGCCGGTCGCGGAAAACATTCAGTGGGAAGGTCGGCGTCATCTTCTCTAGTACCCATCGTCGCGCTTCGACCGGGTCCTTACCCCAGATTGTCGGACAGGGAGACAGGATTTCAACAAACGAAAAGCCCGCGCCATCGCGCTGGGTTTCGAGCGCTTTGCGAATCGCGCGCCGCGCTTTCATGATGTTCTTGTTGTCCGAGAGCGCCACGCGTTCAATGTATGCCGGGGCTTCGAGTGTGGCCAAAAGTTCGGCCATGTGAAGAGGGAAGCCTTCATTCGACGTCCGCCGCCCCCAAGGAGAAGTGGTGCTCTTCTGACCGACGAGCGTGGTGGGCGCCATCTGTCCGCCCGTCATGCCGTAGATTGCGTTGTTCACGAAGAAAACTGCGATCTTTTCGCCGCGGTTGGCGGCATGGACGATTTCGGCGGTGCCGATGGCCGCCAGGTCTCCGTCTCCCTGATAGGAAATGACGATCTTGTCTGGACACGAGCGTTTGAGGGCCGTGGCCGCCGCCGGCGCGCGGCCGTGGGCGACCTGCACGTTACCCACGTCAAAATAGTAGTAAGCAAATACCGAGCAACCTACGGGGCTTACGAAAATTGTGCGGTCCTGCAGGCCTAGTTCCTGCAACGCTTCGGCAATCAGTTTGTGGGCCACGCCATGTCCGCAGCCGGGACAGTAATGGGTCTGGTGTTTCAGCTCCGATTTACGTTCGTAGAGATCAAAAAACA